>JBEVDE010000349.1:0-12909 GCA_040514175.1 Allosphingosinicella sp.
CTGGTCATCGCCCTCCTGCTCGTGGCGAGGCGCACCCGGCCGCTCGCCGCTGTGGGAATCGTCCTGCTCTGGGCGCTGACCCTTCGCGACTACGACCTTTTCCACCTGCTCGATTATCTCGCTCTGGGCCTCGGCCTCGCCGGCTATTTGCTGCTCTCCGGCCTTCCCGACGGCCGCTGGAGCGACCGCCGCTTCGCCGTGCTGCGCTGGGGAATCGCGCTCGCCCTGATGTGGTCGAGCATGGAGAAGTTCATGTACCCGCAGTGGTTCCTGCCGCTGCTCGAGGAAAAACCCTTCCTGGCCTTCGGGATTCCGTTCGGGCCCTATACGACCATGGCCGGGGTCGCGGAGTTCACCCTGGGCTTCGGCCTGCTCTGGACCCCGCTCGTCCGCCGGCTCTCGGCCGCGGCCCTGTTCGTGCTGATGTTCGCCGCCGTCTATCCGTTCGGCCGGGTCGATCTGATCGGCCACGCCACCATCCTCGCCTCACTGCTCGTCATCCTCGCCGATCCGATCCGCGAGGAGTCGCTCGAGGTCACGCCGCGCGATCGCCGGGCGACCTTCTTCGTCCCGCTCGGGATCGCCGCCGCGCTCGCCGTGACGATGATCTCTTATGCCGGAATGCACCGGCTCATCTATCATGAGGCGGGCGGCGGCTTGGCCCTGCTGCTCAGGCCGGAATCGGCGCGGCCGATGCACGGCGCCTCGGCGGGCGCGCCTCCGGGCGCCTTCTGGCGAAGCTCGGAACATTATCACGGCGCCGATTCCGCGCCCGCAGAGACGACGGAGATGATGGCGGCGATGGACCGGATGCACTCGCAGATGAACTCGGTGCGGATGACCGGCGACCTCGACCGCGACTTCACCGCCCTCATGATCCCGCACCACCGCTCCGCGATCGAGATGGCGCGGGCCTATCTGAAGAGCGGCCGCGACCCCGAGCTCCGCCGTCTCGCCGAAAACGTCATCGCCTCGCAGGAAGCGGAGATCCGCCAGATGCGCGGGCGTCCTCAGGCGCCGGATCCCGCCGCTCCGTCGCACGCGGGGCATTGAGTCTGACGTCATCCCGGACTTGATCCGGGATCCATGGACACGGCTTCCAGGCGAACAGTCGCGGACGGCCGCGTTCATGGATTCCGGCCTTCGCCGGAATGACGGGCTAGGCCCCCCGCGGCGCCAGCACCTCGTCCAGCACCCCCGCCAGGGTCTCCAGCCGATAGGGCTTGAACACGACCGGCCGTCCCGCCCCGCCGGCGCGGGTGATCTCGTCGCTATAGCCGGTGGTGAGGACGACGGGGATCCCGGGAAGCACCGGGGCGAGCGCCTCGGCCAGCTCGATCCCGCTCATGCCCGGCATGACGACGTCGGTGAAGACGGCGTCGAAGCCGCCGGCGCGGGCGAGGTCGAGCGCCTCCTGGCCGGTGCGGGCGCGGGTCACCCGATGGCCGAGCTCGGTCAGCAAAGTCTCGGCGAAGGCGCCGACCTCCTCATTGTCGTCGACGAGGAGGATCCGGCCGGTGCGGTGCCTTCGGGCGGCCTCGGGCTCGGCCCGGGCGGGCGCCGCGGCGCGGTCGCTGCAGGGGAGGATCAGGGTCACGGTCGTGCCTTCGCCAACGACGCTCTCGACCTGGACGTCGCCGCCGGTCTGGGCGGCGAAGCCGTAGACCTGGCTTAGGCCGAGACCGGTGCCCTTGCCGACCGACTTGGTGGTGAAGAAGGGCTCGAACACCCGGCCGAGCACGTCTTCGTCGATGCCGGTGCCATTGTCGCTGACCGCGACGAAGATGGCCGGGCGCCCGTCCGCCAGGGGCTCCGCGTCGCCGGTGTGAAGGGTGAGTGCGCCGCCGTCGGGCATGGCGTCGCGGGCGTTGACGGCGATGTTGAGGATCGCCGATTCGAGCTGCGCCGGATCGACCTCGATCGCGCACAGGCCCGGCGCGAGCTCGGTTCTTATCTCGACCCGCTCGCCCAGGGTGCGGTCGAGCAGGTCGGTCATGTTCTCGATCTTGGCGTTGAGGTCGATCACCTCAGGCTGGAGCGGCTGGCGCCGCGCGAAGGCGAGCAATTGCCCGGTCAGGGCGGCCGCCCGCCCGGCGGTCTGGACGATCGCGTCGGCGAAGCGGATGCGCTTGGCCTCGCCGATGCCCGGCCGGCGCAAGATGTCGGCCGAGCCCTGGATGACGGTCAGCAGATTGTTGAAATCGTGGGCGATGCCGCCGGTGAGCTGGCCGAGCGCCTGCATCTTCTGGGCCTGGCGCAATTGCTCCTCGGCATGGGCGCGCTCCTCGACCTGGACCTGGAGCTCGGCATAGGCGCCGCTCAGCGCCTCGGCGCGGGCCTCGAGCTCGCGCTTGGCCCGGCGCAGCGCGGTCTGCGAGATGCCGAGGATCAGGACGACCAGCACCGCCATGACGATGAGCAAGCCGATGAAGCCGTAGCGGGTGAGCCGGCGGTAGACCGGTTCGCGCATCGCGCCGAGATAGACGCTCCCGATCCGCTCGCCGCCGCGGTTGACCGGGACCAGCGCCGCGACGATGTTGGCGCCGGTGGCGGACGTGCCCGCCGCCTTGGGGAGGGCGCCGCCGCGCCGCTCGTAGCCGGCGAACCTCGCGCCCTCGCGGTCATAGACTCCGGCCGCGTCGATCTGCGGATTGACCCGGAGCGCGTCGACCGCCTCCTGCGCCGTCGCGGCGTCGCCGAAGTCGACGGCGGCGGTGACGCTGGCGGCGAGGATGTCGGCCTGGATCCTCGTCTCCTTATACTTCTGCTCGCGATAGGCGCTCTCGTTCTGGAAGATGACGGCGAGCCCGATGGCGAGCAGGAGGAGCGCCATCACGCCGGCCGCGATCGGCACGTTGGGCCAGCGATCGGCGAGGCGGGCGACCGGGCGCATCAGGGCCTCTGCCTGACGGCGAGGGCGATGCCGAGCAGGCGCGAGCTGATCCCGACCCCGCTCCTCGCCGCCTGCGCCTCGTCGATGTTGAAGCGGACCCGGCCCTGGTGGATGACGAAATGGATCATCCCGCTCTGCGCCCCGGCGCGGGCGTCGGTGACGGTGAGCACGGGCTTGCCCTGAAGCCCCTGCAAAGCGGCGCTCGCGCCGCCCTGGACGAAGGCGACGTGGCAGCCGCCGGCGGAACCGGGCGCGGCGAGCCGGCGTACCTGGAGCGGATGGCCGTCGACCTGCTGGCCGCGGGCGGCGTCGTCGATCAGCCGCCCGAACGGATCGCCGCCGACCAGGCAGATGTGGAGCGGCGCCCCGGGCCTCGGCCGGGCGGCGGCGGGCCAGGCCACATAGGCCGGGAATTTGGTCAGGAAGGCGGCCTTGACCGCGACGTCGCTCGGCGGCGCGGCCGCCGCCGCCGGCGAGGCGAGCGGCGCCAGCGCCGCGGCAAGCAGCCGAAGGGCCGGGAAGGGGAGCGGCCGCGCCATCAGAAACGAAGCCTCGTTCCGAGATAGACGCTCCGCTCGATCCGCTGCGCGCGCCCGGCGTCGTTGCTCTCGACATGGGATTTGTGGAGCAGATTGTTGCCGGCGGCGTAGAGCTCGAGCAGCTTCGAGACCCGCCAGGCGAGGCGCGCGTCGGCCTCGACATAGCCGCCGAGGCCGCTCGTGCCGAGATCGTCCACGCCCCTCAGTCCGAAGTCGAGCTGGAGCCGGCCGGTCAGATCGAGCTGCGACCGCGCCATCAGCTGATAATCGTGGTCGGCGCCGAGCGAGGCGCGGCCGGCGAGGTCGACGGCTCCGCTCTTGAGGCGGAAGTCCTTGTTGAGCGCGGCGGCGCCCAGGCTCGCCCGCCACCGGCTCGAAAGCTGGTGGGTCAGCCAGGCCTCGGCGCCGAGGGTGCGGCCCTTGAGGCTGTTGCGAAGCCGGATCGGAAGGGGGTTGCCGGTGAATTCGGTGGTCCGGATGTCGTCGTAGAGATTGTAGAAGAGCGAGACGGAAAGGGTGGTGGCGGCCCCGGGCCGGCCGCGATAGCCGGCCTCGAAGGCGATGAGCTTCTCACTCTCGAAATCGCCGGCCTGGGCGAGCAGGGGCAGGAAGACCAGCTGGCGGTCGATGCGCGACGGGGTCCGCACCGCCCGCGACACCGATCCCCACAGCAGGGTGCGCTCGCTCGGGTGCCAGGCGAGCCGGGCGTTCGGCAACAGCTCGACCCCGCTGAACGACGAGCGCTCGAGCTTGATCCCGGCGATGAGGTCGAGCTTCGGCGTCAGGGCGATTCGGTCCTGCCCGAAGGCGTTCGCCACCCACAGCCGCCGGCTCTGAGGTTCGAGGTGGAAGCCGTTGAGATCATTGGTGAAGCTGTCACGGGTCGTGCGCACGCCCCCGCCCAGGACGATATGGTGGGCGCCCAGGCCGGCGTTGAACTGCGCTTCGACATCCAGGGTCTTCAGCCGGTCCTCGACGAGGATGAACCGCCGGCGGTAATCGTCATAATAAGCCTGGACCTGAAGCGACCGGTCGCCGGCGAAGCGATGGGTCCATCGGGCGAGGAGATTGTGGCCGCGGTCGCCGTCGCCGGCGAGCGAATCGACGTCGGTGTCGAAAAGGTCGCCCTGAACCGTGAAGCGGTCGGCCCCGCCGCCGAAATCGGCCCGGAAGCCCGCTTGCCAGCCCGAGAAGCCGTCGTCGCCGCCCGGCGCCGGTCCCGCCGGCTGGTCCTCGCGCTCGAAGCCGTTGGCGTAAACCCGAAGTCCGCCTTCCTCGCCGAGCTTGACGCCGTAGCGCGCCGCCAGGGTCCGCGAGCGCGGACCGGCGGTGCCGCGGACCAGCCCGCCCCGGGTGTCGCGCGCGTCGCGGGTCGTCACGCTGACGATTCCGTTGACCGCGTTCGGGCCGTAGAGCGTTCCGCCCGGGCCGCTGATCACCTCGATCTGCTCGATATCCTCGAGCAGCGGCGAGTGCATCTCCCAGAACACGCCCGAATGGAGCGTGGTGTAGACGCTTCGACCGTCGATGAGGGCGAGCAGCTTGTTCGAGCTTTCGGCGCCGTTGAAGCCGCGCGAGGTGACCGCGAACTGCCGGGCGTCGAGCCGCTGCACCTGGAGGTTGGGGGCGAGGCGAAGCGCCTCGGGGAGGGAGGTCGCGCCGGAGCGCAGGATGTCGTTCCCGGTGATGACGAAGATCGCGGTCGGCGCCCGGCCGATCGGTTCGGCCTGCTTGGAGGCGGAGCGAACCTCGATCCGGGCCAGCTCCTCGATCGAGAGCTCGCGCAATTCCTCGACGGTGTCGGCTTCTCCGCCCGGGGCCTGGGCGAGAACGGGCTGGGGAATGAGCGCGAGCAGGGCCGCCCCCGCGCTAAGCGCGGCCGTCCGTCCCCCCTTCATGTCGCTGCACTCCAACGATAAACCCCCCGCGCCGCTGTGTTCACGGCGGCGGGGCCGACGTCAAGCACAGGGGTTAGGGTGAGGGCGTTTTCGCTTGAATTTCCTCGGGCGCGTTGGCGACGAGGGCGAGCATCGCCGTCCAGGCCGCGACATTCTGCCTGAGCTGCTCTGGATCGACCTTGTCGAGCGTGTCGTCGGGCGTGTGGTGATAGTCGAAATAGCGGCTTCCATCCTGCTGGAGGTCGATCGCCGCGACTCCGGCCCGGACCCACGCGCCGAGATCGGCGCCGCCGGTCGCGGCGTTGGTCGAGCGGGCGATGCCGAGCGGGTACAAAGCGGCGGCGATCCGGTCGGCCAGCGCCGCATTCGCCTCAGCGAAGCCGGGGTCCATGCGCCACACCCGGTCGGCGCCGAAATCGGATTCGGAGACGAACACAATCTTCTCCTGCCCGTGCGCCTCGCGATAGGCCTTGCTGCCGTTGCCGCCGACTTCCTCGGCGCCGAACCAGACGACCCGGATCGTCCGCCGCGGCCGCCCCGCCGCCATGACCCTTTTCGCCGCGGCCGCGGTGATCGCGACCCCGGCGGCATTGTCGATCGCCCCGGTGCCGAGGTCCCAGCTGTCGAGATGGCCGCCGACGAGGACGATGCCGGCGCCGGGATCGCGCCCCGGCACCTCGGCGACGACGTTGCCGGACTGGCGGAGGCCGAGGTTGCGGGGCGTGAGGAGCAGCCGCATCGTCACCGGTCTGCCCCGCTTGAGCACCCGCTGAAGCTGCTCGGCGTCGGGAAGCGACAGGGCGCCGGCCGGGATCGGCCTCGCGCCTTCGCCCCAGATCTGGACTCCGGTATGCGGATTGCGGTGATGGTCGGTGCCGATCGAGCGGATGACGATCCCCGCCGCGCCCTTGCGGCTCGCCACCGACGGCCCGGTCCGCCTCACTCCGCCGTAATAGCCATATTGCGACCCGTCCTGGGTGGCGGTCATGCCGTGGCTGACGAAGACGATCTTGCCGCGCACGGCGGCTTCCGGCGCCGCCTCCAGCTCGGCCAGGCTGTCGAAGCCGACGACCTGGGCGACGATCCCGCCCGGCGGCGTGGCGCCGCTGTTGCCAAGCGCGGTGACCGCGAGCTTCTGCGGGAAGGGCGCGACGATCTCGGCCGCTTCCTCGCCGCGCACCCAGACCGGCATGTCGTAGGTCTCGACATGGACGTTGGCGAAGCCCAGCGCCTTCAGCCGCCGAACCGCCCATTCCCGCGCCCGCGCCTCGGATTCGGTACCGGCCGGCCGGGGGCCTACTTCGGTGGTGAGGCCTTCGACGATGTCCCAGGCGACATCATCCCCTTTCAGGGCGGCGTCGCGAAGCCGTTCGGCCTGGTTCGGAGCTTGGGCGAAGACGGGAAATGCGAGAAGGGCGGCGGCGAGCACCAGGGTCTTTTTCATGCATGGGCCCTAGCCCCACCGTCATTCCGGCGAAAGCCGGAATCCATGAACAGGGCGGTACGTAATCTCGCACGCCCGTGCTCACGGATCCCGGCCTGCGCCGGGATGACGCGGAAGGGTGACATTTCCCGCCCGTCCCACTAGGTAGGCGCCAAACCCGCTCAACCTCACAGCTTTTCCGGAGACCGCGCCGCCATGGCCGCACAGTATAGCTTCGTCATGAAGGGCATGACCAAGACCTTCCCGGGCGCGCCCAAGCCCATCCTCAACAACATCCATCTGCAATTCTACCCCGACGCCAAGATCGCGATCATCGGGCCGAACGGCTCGGGCAAGTCCACGCTGATGAAGATCATGGCCGGCCGCGACAAGGATTTCGTCGGCGAGGCCTGGCCGGGCGAGAACATCCGGGTCGGCTATCTCGAGCAGGAGCCGCAGCTCGATCCGACCAAGACGGTCAAGGAGAACGTCATGGACGGGGTCCGCGCGACCGCCGACATGATGGAGCGGTTCAACGAGATTTCGACGCTCATGGGCGATCCGCCCGCCGACGCGGATTTCGACGCTTTGATGACCGAGATGGGCGAATTGCAGGAGAAGATCGACGCCGTCGACGGCTGGTCGCTCGACAATCAGCTCGAGATCGCCATGGACGCGCTGAGGTGCCCGCCGGGCGATTCCGAGGTCGCCAACCTCTCGGGCGGCGAGAAGCGCCGGGTCGCGCTCACCCGGCTTCTGCTCGAGAAGCCCGACATCCTCCTCCTCGACGAGCCGACCAACCATCTCGACGCCGAGAGCGTGCAGTGGCTCGAGAAGCATCTCGTCGACTATGCCGGCAACGTCATCCTCGTCACCCACGACCGCTACTTCCTCGACAATGTCGTGAACTGGGTGCTCGAGCTCGACCGCGGCCGCTACTACATCTACGAATCCAATTATTCCGGCTATTTGGAGAAGAAAGCCAAGAGACTCGAGCAGGAAGAGCGCGAGGAGCAGGGCAAGCAGAAGGCGATCCAGGAGGAATTGGACTGGATCCGCCGCTCGCCCAAGGCCCGGCAGACCAAGTCAAAGGCCCGGATCAAGGCGTTCGACGAGCTCGTCGAGGCGCAGGAGAACCGGACCCCCGGCAAGGCCCAGATCCTCATCCAGGTGCCCGAGCGGCTCGGCGGAACGGTGATCGAGGCCAAGGGCCTGACCAAGGCCTATGGCGACAAATTGCTCTTCGACGATCTCACTTTCAGCCTTCCGCCCGGCGGCATCGTCGGCGTGATCGGCCCCAACGGCGCCGGCAAGACCACCTTGTTCAAGCTCATCCGCGGCGAGGAGCAGCCCGACGCCGGTTCGGTCCGGATCGGCGAGACGGTGCGCCTGGGCTATGTCGACCAGTCGCGCGACGCCCTGGACCCGGCGAAGAACGTCTGGGAGGAAGTGTCGGGCGGAAGCGACGTGTTCCGTTTCGGCAAGCACGAAATCGGCACCCGGGCCTATGTCGGCGCCTTCAACTTCCGCGGCCAGGACCAGCAGAAGAAGGTCGGGCAGCTCTCGGGCGGCGAGCGCAACCGCGTCCACATGGCCAAGATGCTCCAGAAGGGCGGCAACGTCCTCCTCCTCGACGAGCCGACCAACGACCTCGACGTCGAGACCCTGCGCGCGCTCGAGGAAGCCCTCGAGAATTTCGCCGGCTGCGCCGTGGTGATCAGCCACGACCGCTTCTTCCTCGACCGCCTCGCCACCCACATCCTCGCCTTCGAGGGCGACAGCCATGTCGAATGGTTCGAAGGCAATTTCGAATCCTACGAGGAGGACAAGCGGCGGCGAATGGGCCCGGAGGCGGACAGGCCGCATCGGATGACGTACCGGAAGCTGACGAGGTAACGACCGGCTCCAATACATCGAGCGCGAACTCTCGCCGGCCGCAGGCCAACGATTTTTCAACGCAAAGACGCAAAGACGCAACGAGTTCGTGCCGCTCCCGAGGCCATGCGATTTCTCATGCCCCCGGCGAAGGAGACCGGGTTCACCGACGGGCCGAAGCCTCGTTGCGTCTTTGCGTCTTCGCGTTGAAAATTGAAGGTCTCTGCGCCTTCGGCCTGGCGGCGGGGTACGACCCCGTCCGACCTTGGGAAACTGGGCTTAGGGGCCAGACGCCGTTACCTGTCGCCGCTCCTTGAGGTAGGAGGAGCAAATGGAATTCCAGCCTGACCGAAGACTGGTCGACCGCTGCTACGCGCTGGCTCTCAAAGGTTATGAGGAAGGCGGAGTGCCCGTCGGCTCGCTCCTCGCGCGAGGCGGCGAGATCGTCGCGGAGGGCTGGAACCGGCGGGTCCAGTCGGGCGATCCGATCGCTCATGGCGAGATGGACTGCCTGCGCCGCGCCGGGCGGCAGCGCTCCTATCGCGACACCATCCTCTACACCTCGCTCTCGCCCTGCATGATGTGCGCCGGCACCATCGTCCAGTTCGGGGTCCCGGCCGTCGTCATTCTCGAGAACCGCAATTTCGGCGGCAACGAGGATTTCCTGAGGGCGAACGGGGTCGCGGTGGCAATCGTCGATGACGCGCGCTGCATCGAGCTGATGGCGCGGTTCATCGCCGAGAAGCCGGAGCTCTGGAACGAGGACATCGGAGAGGAATGATACGAACGCTGGATTGCCAGCTACCGGCGGCAATGCCTCTCGCGCATCATTTCCCAGGCCGCAGGCCAACGAATTTTCAACGCAAAGACGCAAAGACGCAACGATGTCGTGCCGCTACGGCGGCCTGCGCGCTCTCCTATCCAAGTTGGAGGATGAGCACGGCCTCACCGACGGGCCGAAGCCTCGTTGCGTCTTTGCGTCTTCGCGTTGAAAATTGAAGGTCGCTGCGCCTTCGGCTCCGCGACGGCGGATGACCCCATCCAGCCTGGATTTTTGCCGGCGCCCTCATAAATGTTCTTGACTTGTTCTCATTGATGCGCCATATCGGATCCTGCCCGAGTCGGCTTGCGCAACCGGCGGAGGCGGAAATGCCGCGGAGCTTCGGCGAAGCGGCACGGCCGGCGCGAAGTCATCCGGGATCGTTTGAGCTCGCGTCATTGTGAAGGGCGGACCCAGGTCCTGAAGCGGAAAATCCCTCGAAAGAGGGACGACCGTCTCGCCACCGGCCCCCCGATGGGAATTGGCCAAATGCCTCGCGGATGCGGGGCGAAGGGACCTCCTCCGGCACTTCACCTAAGTCTGGACGCTTTCGAGTTAACGACACGAAAGCACAAAAGTCGTCCAGCCCCGGGTGCCCGTGGCAAGGACGCGCCGGCCGTTTCTTCCCTCATCCGGCAACGGAGGCCTTCGCTCGCCCCCCGTCATCCCGCCGAAAGCCGGGACCCATGAAGACGTCCGTTCGAGCTTTCAATACCGCCGTGTTCATGGATCCTGGATCAAGTCCGGGATGACGACTCCCTCACACCCGTCCACTTTGTCCACTTCGTCCGATTCCGGACAGCCCCCGGCGTGGTTAACCATAGTCTAACACCCTGGGGATAAAGCGGGCGTCCTGAACGGAAGCGGGGCGCCTGCGAATGCTGCACAAATCGATGCTGGGCCTGCCCATGCTGCTTCTGGGCGCCTCCTGCGTCCCGCCCGCCGCGGTCCGGGTCGCGAGCCCGGGCCCGGCGCCCGTCGCCCCGGCTTCCGCCCGCGCCGTGCCCCTCCCGCCGGCCGAGGCGATCGCTCCGGGGCAGGCGGCGGCGCCGTTCATCGTCGGCCAGCGCAGCGGGCGCGACCTCGCCGCGTCGCTGCAATGCCTGACCGCCGCCGTCTATTACGAGGCGCGCTCGGAGAGCGCCGAAGGCCAGCGCGCCGTCGCCCAGGTCGTCCTCAACCGGGTCCGCCATCCCGCCTTCCCCAAGAGCGTCTGCGGGGTCGTCTACCAGGGCTCGAGGCGCCGCACCGGCTGCCAGTTCAGCTTCACCTGCGACGGCTCGCTCGGCGCCCGCCGCGATTCGGACGCCTGGGCCCGGGCCCGGCGGGTCGCGGGGGCGGCGCTGGCCGGGAGCGTCTACGGACCCGTAGGCCACGCCACCCATTATCACGCCTCCTACGTCCAGCCCTGGTGGGCGGCGTCGCTGACGCGGGCGGTGACGGTGGGCTCGCATATCTTCTACCGCTGGAGCGGCGACTGGGGCGATCCCAAATCCTTCCGCCGTCCCTATCTGGCGGCCGAGGTGACGGAGCGGCCAGGGCGGCCGGCCCGGCAGCCGGCCCGCGACGGCGAAGGCTTCGGCGAGGCGATCGTCGCTCATGGCGTCACCATCCGCCGCGGCGGACCGCCGCCCCGCTTCCTTGCGAC
Organism: Allosphingosinicella sp.; assembly: GCA_040514175.1. Classification (GTDB taxonomy): domain Bacteria; phylum Pseudomonadota; class Alphaproteobacteria; order Sphingomonadales; family Sphingomonadaceae; genus Allosphingosinicella. Next base: position 11,097 of record JBEVDE010000349.1, read on the forward strand.
GGCCGAGGCGGAGGCGCCGCCGGCGCGCCCGGCCAGCGTCGCCGGCGTGAGGGTTCACAGCGGGCTTCCCGATTTCGTCAGCGCCGAGCCGGCCGAAGCCGCCGGGCCGGCAGCGGCTGCCGACGTCCGCTGACCGTTCCCCGGCGAGGGGCCGGGTCCAGCGAAAGTGGCGGACTGGGCCCCGGCCTTCGCCGGGGAGCAAAGCCTCCGGCTAGCGCACCCTTTTCACATAGACCCGCCCGTCCTCGCGCCGCTCGGTGGCGAAATTGGGCACCGCGTCGATCAGCTCGTGAAGCCCTGCATAGCCGTAGCTCCGGGCGTCGAACGACGAGCGGTTGCCGGCGCGCTGGCCTACCTCGGAGAGGCTGGCATAGCCGCGGGCGTCGCGCTTCGAGGCGCGGAAGGCGGCGCCGAGCAATTTCACCAGCTCGTCGTCCACCGCCCGCTTGGGCGCGGGCGGGGCCGCTTCCGCCGCCTCCTGCTCCTGGCTCTGGACGAGCGCTCCGACGTCGATGAAGCGGCTGCACGCCTGCTGGAAGGGGACCGGCGCGCGCGACGTTCCGAAGCCGTAGACCGGCACCCCGTCCTGCCGGATCCGCATCGCCAGCGGCATGAAGTCCGAATCGCTCGACATGATCCCGAAGCCGTCGACCCGGCCGCCGAACAGAAGGTCCATGGCGTCGATCGTCATCTTCATGTCGGTCGCATTCTTGCCCTTGGTGAGGTCGAATTGCTGGTGCGGCTCGATGGCGTGGCGATGGGTCATCTCGGCCCAGCCCTTGAGCGCCGACTTGCTCCAATTGCCGTAGGCGCGGCGGATGTTCACCGTGCCGAGCTCGGCGAGCACGGTCAGGACCGCGTCGAGATGGTCGGACGAGGCGTTGTCGGCGTCGATCAGGAGGGCGATGTTGCCGTCCTGGCGGTCGGTGTCGGCCATGTCAGCGCCGGGCGCCGGAATTGAGGCGCGCGTCGAGGCTCCACGGTCCCGGCCCGGCCGCGGCGATGTAGAGGAAGACGAAGCAATAGAGGATCGCCGCGTCGCCCATATTGTTCACCGGGAAGAGGTTCTGCGGAAAGTGGGCGTACCAATAAGCGACCGCCATCGTTCCGGAGGCGAGGAAGGCGGCGGGGCGGGTGAGCAGGCCGATGGCGATAAGGAAGCCGCAGACGAGCTCGACGATTCCCGCGAAATGGCCCGGGTTATTGAGGGCCAGGCCGCTTCCGGCCATTTCGCCCGCCGGGAAGGAGAGGAACTTCTGGGTGCCGTGCTCCAGGAAGATCAGTCCGGTAACGATCCTGAGAATGCTCAGGAGGCGCGGCGCCCAGGCCGCGGGCAAGCCCAGATCGCGCTTCGATTGGCCTTCCTCGATTGGGGAGGCGGGGTGCCTAACACCGCTAGTCGCCGGGGCAAAGCGGCGACCGGCAAGCCTTTGAGCGGGCGCGATTAATTCGCCTCTGGCGCTTGCCGCCTTTCTGCGGCAGAAAGCGTGCCGTCTTATGGCCGGTCCGCGCAGTCTCTACGACGTTCTCAACGTCGCTCCCGAAGCGGAGCCGGTCGTCGTCGAGGCGGCCTACAAGGCGCTGATCAAGAAATATCATCCCGACCAGGCGGTCGAGGCCCGTTCCAGGGATGCGACGGCGATCAACGAGGCCTTCGCGGTGCTCAAGGATCCGGCCAAAAGGGCCGATTACGACCACCGGCTGTGGACCAAGCAGCAGGCGATCCGCCTCGCCGAGGCGCAGGTGGCGAGCGCCGGGCGGCCGCCGCGCTTCGTCGCGGTCAGCGGCTGGCTGATCGCCGGCCTGCTCGCCG
>JBEVDE010000379.1:0-2575 GCA_040514175.1 Allosphingosinicella sp.
GAGCCTCGGTCACGACTTCCTCGGCGGCCGGGGCCTCCTCGACGGCCGGGGTCTCTTCCTCGGCCGGGGCGGCGGCGGCTTCGGCTTCGCGGGTGGCGCGCTCCTCGGCGCGCTCCTTGGCCTTGTCGCCGGGGACGCCCTTGTTCGGGTTGTTGCGCGCCTGCCGCTCGCGCACTCCGGCGGCGTCGAGGAAGCGGGCGACTCGATCGCTCGGCTGGGCGCCGACCGAGAGCCAGTGGCGGGCGCGATCGGCGTCGAGCTTCACCCGGTCCGGGCTGTCCTTGGGAAGAAGCGGATTATAGCTTCCGATCCGCTCGATGAACTTGCCGTCGCGCGCGGTGCGGGCGTCGGCGACGACGATCTTGTAATAAGGGCGCTTCTTCGCGCCGCCCCGGGAAAGCCGGATTGAAACTGCCATTTTACGTTCCTTCTCTGATATTTGAACTTATTTCTTCATGAATTTTTCGAAGCCGGGCGGGAGGTTCATCGGCGCCGCGCCGGGACCGGGAAGACCGGGCATGCCGCCCGCTCCGCCGTCCGGAAGGCCGCCCATACCGCCCATGCCTCCGCCGCCGCCGAACAGGGCGCCGAGCTTGCCGAGACCGCCCATCTTGCGCAGCTTCTTCATCATCCCGGACATGTCCTGGTGCATCTTGAGAAGCTTGTTGACCTCCTGAACCGTCCGCCCGGAGCCCTTGGCGACCCGGATCTTGCGCTTGGCGTTGAGAAGCTCGGGCCGCTTGCGCTCCTTGGGAGTCATCGAGGAGATGATCGCGTCGAGATGGACGAGCACCTTGTTGTCGACCCCGCTCGCCTCCATCGCCCCGGCGACCTTCTTCATTCCGGGGAGCATTCCGGCGAGGCCGGTCAGACCGCCCATGCGCTGCATCTGGGAAAGCTGCGAGCGCAAATCGTCGAGGTCGAACTGGCCCTTGGCCATCTTCCGGGCCATCGCCTCGGCTTCTTCGACCTGGATCGTCTCCTGGGCGCGCTCGACCAGGCTGACGACGTCGCCCATGCCGAGGATCCGCCCCGCCACCCGCTCGGGATGGAAGGCCTCGAGCGCGTCGATCGCCTCGCCGACGCCGGCGAACTTGATCGGCTTGCCGGTGACCGCGCGCATCGACAGGGCCGCGCCGCCGCGGGCGTCGCCGTCGAGGCGGGTGAGGACGATGCCGGTCAGCGGCACCTGCTCCGAGAAGCTGGTGGCGACGTTGACCGCGTCCTGGCCGGTCAGAGCGTCGACGACGAGCAATATCTCGGCCGGCGCCGAAACGTCGGCGACCGCCTTCATCTCGTCCATCAGCGCCTGGTCGACATGGAGCCGGCCGGCGGTGTCGAGGAGGAGGACGTCATAGCCCTGGAGGCGCGCGGCCTGGAGGGCGCGCCGCGCGATGTCGACCGGCTGCTGGCCGGCGACGACCGGAAGGGTGGCGACCTCGGCCTTCTCGCCGAGCACCCGAAGCTGCTCCTGGGCGGCCGGACGGGCGACGTCGAGCGACGCCATCATCACCTTCTTGCCGGCCTTCTCGCGGAGGCGGCGGGCGATCTTGGCGGTGCTGGTGGTCTTGCCCGAGCCCTGAAGGCCGACCATCATCACGACGGCGGGCGGAGTGACCTCGATCTCGAGCTCGGAGGCCTCGGCGCCGAGCATCTCGACGAGGGCGTCGTGGACGATCTTGACGACCTGCTGACCGGGCGTGACCGAGCGCAGGACCGACTGGCCGACCGCCTGTTCGGTCGCCTTGTCGACGAATTCGCGCACCACCGGCAAGGCGACGTCGGCCTCGAGCAGAGCGATCCGGACCTCGCGCATCGCGGCCCGGACGTCGGCCTCGGTCAATGCGCCGCGGCCGCGCAGCCGGTCGAAGACGGCGCCGAGGCGGTCGCTCAGACTGTCGAACATGCTCTTCCTTCCACCGGCCTCAGGCGCAAAACGCGAAAAACGCCGGCGGGCGAAACTCGCCGGCCAGCGCGCGCCCCCTGAGGCGCTGTTCTTATCCCAAAGGGATGTGGGGGCGCATAGCGGCGAGGGGAAGGATTGGCAAGGGCGGGGCGGCGAGCGGCCCTCCCCCGCCGGCGCCCGTCACAGAATGAAGTCCGCGCCCGAAAGCGAGTGGGAACCGGCGAGGGCAACCACAAGCTCGAAATCCGATGTCCCGTCGCCGTTCCTGTCGCCCTGGACCAGCCAGACCGGCCCGTCCATCTGCTGGATCCGCAATTCCCCGGCCTGGTGGCTGAAACCGGCGCTTCCGATGAAGCCGAAGGCCTGGTCGCCGGCCTGCAGAACGTCGGAATCGATCCGCGACAGATCGATCCGGTCGCCGGCGGCGAGACCGTCGATCCAGTCGCGGCCACCCAAAGTGGAATCCGCCGCCGAGTCGAGGCGGAAGACGTCATTGCCGCCATGCCCGAACATGACGTCGCCGCCGCGGCCGCCGACAATCAAGTCGTCTCCCGAGCCGCCTTGGAGGGTGTCGTTGCCTGCCCCTGCGAAAATACGGAACCCGCCGTCCGTTTCCGCGGAGCCGTCGAAGTCCATCGTCTCGTTGGCCTGGAGCAGCGCGCCGTTGAC
>JBEVDE010000405.1:0-4151 GCA_040514175.1 Allosphingosinicella sp.
CGGCCTCGCCTGTGTCCTCGCACAGGAGGAGGTGGCTCCAGGGCGTCACGCAGATATTGTCGACGAAGTTGAACAGCTTGCTGTCGTCCGATTCGGAGAAGAGCTGGAGCCGGCCGGGCGAAGCGGTCTCGCCCGGCTGCCCTTCCTGCGCGGAAGGCCCGTAGCGCATGACCTGGCCGAGGCGCGCGCGTCCGCCGGAGGTGCAGGTGAAGTAGATTTCGCCGGTGCCGAGATGCACGCCTTCGCCGCGCGCGAAGATCGCCGCGCCCTTGGCGCGGCCGCGCAGCCGCAGGTCGTCGGCATTGGAGTCGACGCCGTCGAGATCGATCCAGCGCACATCGCGGGCGCTTCCTTCTGGAAAATCGGGCGCCGCCCAATTGCGGGTATCGGCGGACCCGTCGGTGAAGCCGAGCGCCTGGAGCCGGCCGCCGGCCGACAGGCGGCCGGGAGTCGCCGGCAGGAAGCGGTAGAAGAGGGCGTCCTCGCGATCCTCGGTGAGATAGGCGATCCCGGTCGCCGGATGGACCAAAGCGGCTTCGTGATTGAAGCGGCCCATCGCCTTGAGAGGCACCGGGTCGACCAGGCCGTTGGCGTCGCCGGGAATTTCGAAGACATAGCCGTGCGCCTGGTCCGCGATCTCCACCGCCTCCTCGCAGCTCAGCCAGCTCCCCCAGGGCGTGACTCCGCCGGCGCAATTGCGGATCGTGCCCGCCAGGCTGAGACAGGAGGACAAGAGCCGCTGGGCCCGGTAGTCGTAGACCAGGGTCGTCGTCCCGCCCGGATAGGGCACGCCGCTCCTCCGGTCATAGGCCTTGCCGGCGCCGATGCGGGCGGCGAGCTGGGCGCTGCCGCCTGTCGGGCCTGAGGAGTCGCCGCCGACCCCGAGCTCGTGGTTGCGCACGAGCGCCATCCGCCCCGAGCCGAGATCGATAGATCCCATGCCGTCGAGTGCGTTGGGGACGAGGAAGCCGTCGTCCATCACGTCGCCGAAGCGCGAAACGATCCGGTAGGAGAAGCCGGCCGGAAGGTCGAGCAGCCCGGCCGGATCGCGCTGGAGCGGGCCGTAGCCGACGATCTCGTTGCGGTAGGTGTCGTCGGGCGGGGGCGCTGGCGGCGGCGGCGGCGGCGCCGGAGGCGGCGGCGGCGTGGGAGCGGGTGCGGGCGGCGGCGAGGGCGGGGATCCGCCGCCGCCGCCGCAACCGGCGAGGGCCAGCGAAGCGCTGCCCAGGATCACTCCGCGGCGGGTAAGCATCCGGAATTCCGGCGGTCGAAGGGCGGGGTCGCCGCCCCGCTCAGGCGGGCGCTGGACTCGGCGCACTTGAGTCGCATCCGAAAACCTCCACCTTTTCCTCAGCATAGAAAGTGAGGATGGGCAGTCCAGCAAAGCTTGACACCCTTTGCTTAATGCGGGGTTCCCGGCCAGGCGATCGCGAAGCTACGGCCTTTCGACGGGCTTGATCCCGCAGAGAGGCCGCACTAGCTGCCCCTTAGTGCAGAAGTTGAAAATTTCCTTGAGTGTGCTGCTCCTTGGCCTCGCCGCGGCCTGCGGGGGCGGCGGCGATGGCGACGCCAAGGGCAAGAACCGCCCGGCCCCGGTGGTCAAGGTCGAGGCCGCCACCACGATCCGCTTCGTCGAGACGATCGAGGCCGTCGGCACCGCCCGCGCCAACGAGCAGGTGACGCTGTCGGCGCCGGTCACCGAGCGGCTCGTCCGCCTCGGCTTCGACGACGGCGCGTTCGTCCGCCGGGGCCAGGTCGTCGCGGTCCTCGCTCAGGGCCAGGAGGCCGCCCAGCTCGCCGAGGCCCAGGCGCGCCAGCGGGAGGCGCAGCAGCAGCTCGGCCGGATCCAGACCCTCAAGAATCGCGGCTTCGCCACCCAGTCGCAGCTCGACGTCCAGAACGCCGCGGCGGCGGCGGCCCGGGCGCAGGCCTCCGGGGTCCGGGCTTCGATCGGCGAGCGGGTGATCACCGCGCCTTTCTCCGGTTTCGCCTCGCTTCGAACCATCTCGCCCGGCGCGGTCGTGAATTCGGGCACGCCGATCGCGACGATCAGCGACATCTCGACGATCAAGCTCGATTTCCCGGTTCCGGAGACGGTGCTCGCCACGCTCCGCCCGGGGCTCACCATCGCGGCCGTGTCCGCGGCCTATCCCGATCAGCCCTTTCGCGGCCAGATCGCCAATATCGACCCGGTGATCGACCCCAACACCAGGGCCGTCATGGTCCGCGCTCACCTCCCCAATTCCGACGGCAAGCTCAAGCCGGGAATGCTCCTCACCGTCGCCATCGAGACTTCGCCGAGGCTCGGCCTTTCGGTGCCGGAGCTGGCGATTGTCGGAGAAGGGGATTCCCGATTCGTCTACACGATAGACGGGGGCGGGAACGCCCGGCGGACCGCGGTCAGGACGGGCCTGCGCAGCGTCGGCCGGGTCGAGATTCTCGAGGGGCTGAAGCCGGGACAGAAAGTGGTGACTGAAGGCGTGGTCAAGCTTTCCGAGGGGATGAAGGTGCGGGTCGCCGGCGCCGGCAACGCCGCGCCCGGCCCCCGCGCTCAGGGGCAGGGGGGGCAAGCCCCGGGAAAGGCTCAGTGACTCTCCTTCCGTCATCGCGAGCGCAGCCTGGGGTCGGCGCCGCACAAGCCCCTCTCCCGTCCTTCACGGGAGAGGAGGGGCCCAAGCGCAGCTTGACAGGTGAGGGTCTGTACATCGGACTCGGCAAGACCCTCACCTCCCACCGCTGCGCGGTGGGCCCCTCCTCTCCCGCGGAAAGCGGGAGAGGAAGATGAAGATATCCGACCTTTCCGTCCGCCGGCCCGTCTTCGCGGCGGTGCTGGCGATGCTGATCGCGGTCGTCGGCCTGGTCGGCTTCTTCGCTTTGTCGGTGCGCGAATATCCGGACGTCGATCCGCCCGTCGTCTCGGTCCAGACCCAATATATCGGCGCCGCCGCGAGCGTCGTCGAGACGAGGGTCACCCAGGTGCTCGAGGACCAGCTCTCCGGGGTCGAGGGGCTTCAGACGATCACCTCGCGCTCGCAGGACGGGCAGTCCTCGATCACCATCGAATTCTATCCGGGCCGCTCGATCGAATCGGCCGCCAACGACGTTCGCGACCGGGTCGGCGCGGCGGCGGGCAACCTCCCCGACGACGTCCGCCCGCCCGAGGTCCGCAAGGTCGACGCCGACGCCGCCCCGATCCTCTTCCTCGTCGTCTCCAAGCCCGGCTGGTCGCGGCTCCAGCTGTCGGACTATGTCGACCGCAATCTGCTCGACCGCTTCTCGTCGATCGAGGGCGTCGCCCGAGTCTTCGTCGGCGGCGAGGCGCGGCCGGCGATGCGGGTGTGGATGCAGCCCGGCCGGCTCGCCGCCTACGGCCTGACCCCGGGCGACCTCGAGAACGCGCTCCGGCGCCAGAATGTCGAGCTACCCGCCGGCCGCCTCGAATCCGCGCAGCAGAACGTCACCCTGCGCGTCGACCGGCCCTTCGCCAACGCCCGGCAATTCGCCCAGCTCGTCGTCGGCCGGGGAAGCGACGGCTATCTGGTCCGCCTGGGCGACGTCGCAAGGGTCGAGCAGGGGCCGGAGAATCCCTATTCGGCCTTCCGGCTCAACGGCCAGGAAGCGGTCGGCCTCGGCATCGTCCGTCAGTCCGGCGCCAATACCCTCGCCGTCGCCGAGGCCGCCAAGAAAGCCGCGGAGGAGCTCCAGCCGACCCTTCCCCAGGGCATGAACATCGTCGTCGGCTCCGACGAAAGCCTGTTCATCAGCCGCGCCATCGAGAAAGTGTGGGAGACGCTGGCCGAGGCGGCCGTGCTCGTCGTCCTCGTCATCTACCTGTTCCTCGGCAACTGGCGGGCCACCCTCATTCCCGCGGTCACCGTGCCGCTCTGCCTGATGGCCAGCTTCGCCGTGCTGTGGCTGTTCGGATTCTCGATCAACCTGCTCACCCTGCTCGCCATGGTCCTGTCGATCGGGATCGTCGTCGACGACGCCATCGTCGTGCTCGAGAACGTCTATCACAGGATCGAGGAGGGCGAGCCGCCGCTCGCCGCCGCCTTCGAGGGGACGAGGCAGGTCGGCTTCGCCATCGTCTCGACCACGCTCGTCGTCTGCGCCGTGTTCGTGCCGATCATGTTCATCGCCGGCCAGACCGG
>JBEVDE010000427.1:0-8163 GCA_040514175.1 Allosphingosinicella sp.
CGCCTGCGCCTCCCCTATTTCTCCACCCCCAGCCGTTCGAGGGTGAAGGCGTAATATTCGGCGATGTCGCGGTAGCGGCGGAAGCGGCCGGATTTGCCGCCGTGGCCGGCCTCCATGTTGGTCCTGAACAGCAGGGGATTGGAATCGGTCCTGGTCGCCCGGAGCCTCGCCACCCATTTCGCCGGCTCGTAATATTGGACCTGGCTGTCCCACAGGCCGGTGCTGACGAACATCGCCGGATAGGCCCGGGCGTCGACATTGTCGTAGGGCGAGTAGGACAGGATATAGTCGTAATATTTGCGGTCCGAGGGATTGCCCCATTCGTCATATTCGTTGGTGGTGAGCGGGATGGTCGGGTCGAGCATGGTGGTGACGGCGTCGACGAACGGCACCTGGGCGACGATCACCGAATAATCCCGTGGCGCCATGTTGGCGATCCCGCCCATCAGCAGCCCGCCGGCGCTTCCGCCCTGGGCCGCGACCCGGTCCCTGGCCGCATAGCCCTTCGCGACGAGATGGCGGGTGACGTCGATGAAGTCGGTGAAGCTGTTCTTCTTGTTGAGCAGATGGCCCTGATCGTACCAGGCCCGGCCCATCTCCTGGCCGCCGCGAATATGGGCCAGCGCATAGACCATGCCGCGGTCGAGCAGGCTGGTCACGGTCGGCGACCAGGCCGGGTCGCTCGACGCTCCGTAGCTGCCGTAGGCATATTGCAGCATCGCCGCCTTGCCGTCCTTCCTGAACCCCTTGCGGTAGACGAGCGAGACCGGAATCTTCGTGCCGTCGCGGGCGACCGCCCAGACCCGCTCGGTGACATATCTGGCGGGATCGTAGCCCGGCGCGGGAGTCTGCTTGAGCAGCCGCCGCTCGCCGGTCCTGGCATTGACCTCGTAGACGCTGCTCGGCGTGGTCAGCGAATTGTAGCGGTAGCGCAGCCAGTCGCTCTCCGGCTCGCGGTTAATGTCGATGTCCATCGCATAGGCCGGCTCGTCGGACGCGACGAAGCGGCTCTTGCCCGCGCCAGGCAGGAGGCGCAGGCGCTTGTTGCCGCCGGACCGCTCGGCGATGGCGATGAAATCTTCGAACGGCTTGAAATCCTCGATGAAGACGTCGGTGGAGTGGGGCACCAGGTCCGTCCAATTCGCCCGCCCGCCCCCGGCCTCGCCGACGGTCATCAGCTTGTAATTGGGCGCGTTCCAGTTGGTGCGGATGACCCAGCCGTCGCCGATATGATCGGCGTCGTACCGAAACTCGCGCTCGCGCGGGGCCAGAGTGACGAACTCGCCGGGCGCGGCGGCGCTGGTGCAGCGCTGCTCGTTGCTGACCGTGCTCTGGAGGACGATGCAGATATATTTCTGCGACGTCGTCCGGATCAGCCCCATGTAGAAGCTGTCGTCCTTCTCCTCGTAGACGAGCCGGTCGGCCGAGGCCGGAGTGCCCAGGACATGCGCCCTCACCCGCTTGCTGAGCAGGGTGACCGGATCCTTCTCGATGTAGAAGAGGGTGCGGTTATCGTCGGCCCAGACGATATTGGGTTCGACATTCTCGACCGCGTCGGGGAGCAGAGCGCCGGTGGCGATGTCCTTGATTCGAAGCACGTACTGGCGGCGCCCGATGATGTCCTCGGCATAATGGAGCAGGCGGCCGTCGGGGCTCGGCCCATATTCGCCGATCTGGAAATAGCCCTTGTCCCTGCCCATCGCCGGCTCGTCGAGCAGCACTTCCTCGGGCGCCGTCATCGCGCCCTTGCGGCGGGCGACGACCGGATAGTCCTGCCCGGTCTCGTAGCGCGTGTAATAAAGATAGCCGCGCTGGCGGTAGGGAACGCTGCTGTCGTCCTGCTTGATGCGGCCGACGAACTCGCCGTAGAGCGTCTCCTGGAGCAGCTTCAGGGGCGCCAGCGCGGAATCGGCATAGGCATTCTCGGCCGTGAGATAGGCGAGCATCTCGGGATTCTTGCGGGAGTCGTCGCGCAGCCAATAATAAGGATCGTCCCGGACGATCCCGCCGGGGCCCTTGACCTGATGGGGCTTCTTCGCCGCGACGGGCGGGCCCGGCGGGGCCTGGGCGACGGCGGTCGCGGGGAGCATCAGGGCGGCGAGGCCGAGCAGGAAGGTCTTTTTCATCAGAGACTTCTCCGGGGTGCGGAGAATGTCTGGCATGGGCGGCGAAGGCGGGCAAGGCGGCGGGCGATCTCCCCTCCCTGCGTGCAGGGAGGGGGGGTCAGCTCGCTTCTTGCACGATCGCGTTCCAGCCGGCCTCGTCCATCGTCTCTATCCCAAGCTCGGTGGCCTTCTTGAGCTTCGAGCCCGCGCCCGGCCCGTAGACGACGAGATCGGTCTTCGCCGAGACCGACCCTGCGACCTTGGCGCCGAGCTTCTCCGCCTGCGCCTTGGCCTCGTCGCGCGACAGGGTCTCGAGGCTTCCGGTGAAGACGAGGGTCTTGCCGGAGACGGGCGATTCTTTCGTCTCCCACACGACGTCCGCGGGCCGGACCCCGGCGGCAAGCAGATCGTCGAGCACTTCGCGATTATGCGCCTCCTCGAAGAAGTCGAGCAGGGCGTTGGCCACTTCCGGGCCGATATTGGGAGTCTCGACCGCCTCGACCACCGCCTTGTCCCGGCGCTGGAGGAATTTGCGTTCCTCCTCGCCTTCGGCCGGCTTCGCCTCGGCGCGGACCTTCAGGGCGCCGTGGATCATCGCTCGGAGATTGTCCCAGCTCCGGTAGCGGCGGGCGAGGTCGCGGGCGGTGACCTCGCCGACATGGCGGATGCCGAGGCCGTAGAGAAAGCGGTCGAGCGGCGGCTCGCGCTTCGAGTCGATCGCCGCGATGAGGTTGGCCGCGGAGATCTCGGCCCAGCGCTCGCGGGCGAGCAGCGTCTCCCTGGTCAGCCGGAAGATGTCGGCCGGCGACTGGAGCAGGCCGTCGCGGAAGAAATTCTCGATATGGGTGATCCCAAGCCCCTCGATGTCGAGGGCGTGGCGGGAGACGAAGTGGCGAAGCCGCTCGACCCGCTGGACCGGGCAGACGAGGCCGCCGGTGCAGCGCACGTCGACCTCGCCTTCCTCGCGCACCGCGTCGGAACCGCATTCCGGGCAGGCCGTCGGGAAGACGAAGGCGGGCCGGTCCTCGTGCGGCGTGAGATTCTCGAGCACCTGCGGGATGACGTCGCCGGCGCGCTGGATCCGGACCCGGTCGCCGACCCGGACTCCGAGCCGCTCGATCTCGTCCTTGTTGTGCAGGGTGGCGTTGGTGACCCTCACTCCGCCGACGCTGACCGGCCTGAGGCGCGCCACCGGGGTCAGCTTGCCGGTGCGGCCGACCTGGATGTCGATCGCCTCGAGCAGGGTCTCGGCCTTCTCGGCCGGGAATTTGTGGGCGAGCGCCCAGCGCGGCGCCCGGGCCACCTGGCCGAGCCGGCGCTGCCAGTCGAGCCGGTCGACCTTGTAGACGACTCCGTCGATGTCGAAGGCGAGGTCGGCGCGCTTCGCCTCGATCGTCCGATAATGGGCGAGCAAGGCGTCGAGATCGGTGCAGCGCTCGAGATAGTCGGCGATCGGCAGACCCCACGCCTCGATCGCGCGCATCACGCCGAGCTGGGTGTCGGCCGGCAGAGCGGACACCTCCCCCCAGCCATGGGCGTAGAAGCGAAGCGGCCGCGAGGCGGTCACCGCCGCCTCCTTCTGGCGAAGCGAGCCCGCCGCCGCGTTGCGCGGATTGGCGAACTGGCGCGCCTTGGCCGGATCCTCCGCCTCGGCCAGCAGCCGGGCGTTGAGCGCGGCGAAATCGGCCTTCGACATGTAGACCTCGCCGCGGATCTCGAAGACGTCCGGGGCGTCTCCCTTGAGCCGCTGGGGTATGTCGGCGATGGTCCGGACATTGTCGGTCACCACCTCGCCGGTGGCGCCGTCGCCGCGCGTGGCGGCGAGGACGAGCTCGCCTTTCTCGTAGCGAAGTGAGCAGGAGAGGCCGTCGATCTTGGGCTCGGCGGTGAGGGCCACTTCCTCGTCCGGAGCGAGGCTCAGGAAGCGCCTCACCCGCCCGGCGAAGTCGGCCACCTCCTCGTCGGAAAAACCATTGTCGAGGCTGAGCATCGGCAGCGCATGGCGCACCTTGGAGAGATGCGCCGCGGGCGCCGCCCCCACCAGGCGGGACGGGCTGTCGTCGCGGACAAGGTCGGGAAACTGTCGTTCGAGCGCGGCGTTGCGGCGGACCAGAGCGTCATAGTCCGAGTCGGAAATCTCCGGCGCGTCCTCGCTATGGTAGAGCCGGTTGTGGCGCGCGATCTCCTGCGCGAGGCGCTCAAGCTGGGCGGCGGCTTCGTTCGCATCCATGTCGCGCTTCATTGCACGGCGCGCCCCGAAATCAAGCCGTGACCGCAATCACGCGCGCCGGACCCGACTCCAGTGCATCGATCGGGACCCAAGCCATCAAAGGAGATTGATCATGGCTCTACTCATCGTCCAGGCCGCGTCCGAAGACACGATCGCCGCCCCCGGCAACCGCCAGCCCAATTATGTCTGCGTCTCGGTCACCAACGCCGCGGGAGCGCCGGTCACCGGCCTGACCGCCGCCAACTTCAAGGTCGACCCGCTGATCGTCGGCGCGGGCGGCGCGCTGGTCAACATCACTTCGGCCAACCCGGTGCGGCTGCCCGGCACTTATATCGTCGAGGTCGTGCCGATCGGCACCCAGACGTGGAAGGCCGGATTCTACATCTTCGCCGTCGCGGTCGCGCGCGGCGCCGATCAGGGTCAGGCCCTGTGCAAGGTGAAGATGGACTGATCCGGACGCTCACCCGCCTCCGGCAGGCGGGCCGCGGCGGCGGCCTCCGGGTCAGCCGCCGCGCGAGGGCCGGGGGATCCAGATCGAGCAGGAAAGGCCCACTTTCGTGCGAGAGCCGTCGGCCAGGCGGATGCGCCTGAAGCATCCGCCGAGTGGGAAATCGCGGCTCAGCCAGACGCCATCCTCGCCGACATCCTGCTCATAGGGCTTGACCTTCGCTTTCTCCAGGAAGGTCCACAGCCGCTCGGCGGCCTCGCCCGTGCACATATATTTGTGACTGTCGTCCGTATCGCTGACCTGGCCGGTCTCGACCGCATTCGCGAGGCACGCCTCGATCAGGCCGGGCGTGCGCTCCGGGAACGGCGCCGGGCCGGCCATGAGCAGGGAGGCGATCAGCAGCATCATGACGGCGCCGCCGCCGGGCAGAGGCGAGACGGCCGCCTAAGGGGACTGCCGGCCTTCATGCGACCTCCAGAAGCCGCACCGCCTGGGCCCTCGCCTCGTCGGTCACCTGCGCCCCGGACAGCATCCGCGCGATTTCCTCGCGGCGGCGGCTTTCGTCGAGGGTCTGGACGCTGGTCCGGGTGACCAGGCCCTCGTGGCTCTTCTCGATGAGGAGGTGGCGCTGGCCGCGCGCCGCGACCTGGGGGCTGTGGGTGACGACGAGCAATTGCGCGCCTTCCGCCAGGCGATGAAGGCGCTCCCCCACCGCGCTGGCGACGGCGCCGCCGACGCCCCGGTCGATCTCGTCGAAGATCATCGTCCGGGCGTCGCCGCGCTCGGCCAGCGCGACCTTGAGGGCGAGGATGAAGCGGGCGAGCTCGCCGCCGCTGGCGATTTTGGTGAGAGGCGCGAAGGGCGCGCCGGGGTTGGTCGAGACTTCGAACTCGATGCGGTCGCGGCCGCGCGCCGCCCATTGCGCCTCCGCGAGCGGCTCGACGAGGGTCCGGAAGCGGGCCGAGTCGAGCTTGAGGGGTGCAAGCTCGAGCGCCACCGCCGAGTCGAGCCGGGCGGCCGCCTCGGTCCTGAGTCCGGTCAGCGCCTCGGCCTCCGCGAGATAGGCGGCGCGGCCGTCGCTCACCCTTCGCTCAAGCGCGGCGAGGCTCTTCTCGCCCGCTTCGAGCGCGGCGAGCCTGGCGGCCAGCTCCCCGGTCAGGGCCGGCAGAGCGTCCGGATCGACCCGGTGCTTGCGGGCGATGGCGCGGATCTCGAACAGCCGGGTCTCGGCCTCCTCGAGCCGGGCCGGATCGTAGGCCAAAGCGGCGGCCGCCGCTTCGAGCCGCTCCTCCGCCTCCGACGCCTCGATCAGCGCCCGGTCGAGCGCCTCGAGCGCCTCGGCGAGGCGGTCGTGCTCGCCGGCGATCCGGTCGAGGCGGCGCGCCGCCTGGCGGCAGAGCGAGAGGCCGCCTTCGGAGCCGTCGAGCAGCTGGCCGATCGCGGCGATGTCCTCGGCCAGCCGGGCGCCTTTCTGCATGTCCGAGCGAAGGCCGGCCAGCGCCGCCTCCTCGCCCGGCTCCGCGGCCAGCCGGGTCAGCTCGGCGACGGCATGGTCGAGCCACTCGCGGTCGCGGGCGGCGGCGTCGAGATCCTCCCGGGCGCGGGCGAGGGCCGCCTCGGCTTCGCCCCAGGCCCGATAGGCCTGCTCGGCCGCGCCCGGGTCGATCCGGCCGAAGGTGTCGAGCAGGGCGCGGTGGCCGCGGGGATTGAGCAGGCCGCGATCGTCATGCTGGCCGTGCACCTCGACGAGAAGCGCGCCGAGCTCTCGAACCAAAGCGACCGAGGCGGACTGATCGTTGACCAGGGCCCGGCTGCCGCCGTCGGCGCGGACGATGCGGCGAACGACGAGCGGCTCGCCCGGCTCGCCATCGAGGCCGTTGTCGCGGAGCAGGCCGTGCGCGGCATGATCGCCGGGAAGGTCGAAGCTGACGGTGACGACGGCCTGGGCCTGGCCCTGGCGGACGAGGCCGCTGTCGGCGCGGGCGCCGAGCGCGAGGCCGAGCGCGTCGAGGAGGATCGACTTGCCGGCGCCGGTCTCGCCGGTGAGGACTCCGAGTCCGGGCCCGAATTCGAGGTCGAGGCTCTCGATCAGGACGACGTCGCGGATGGAGAGCCCGGTCAGCATGGCCCGGACTCTGCCACCGTCCGAGTCAAAGGATCAAGCGGCCGGTGCCGCCGGCGCGTGCTTCTGGACCAGCGAATAAGCGCGCTGGTACCATTTGGTGTTCGGATAATTGGCGCCGAGCACCGCCGCCGACCGGCGCGCCTCGGCGGGGATGCCGAGCGCGAGATAGGATTCGGTGAGGCGCATGAGGGCCTCGGGCGTGTGGCTGGTCGTCTGATACTGGTCGACCACCGTCCGGAACCGCATCACCGAAGCGAGCCACTGGGCGCGGCGCTGATAGAAACGGCCGATCTCCATCTCCTTGCCGGCGAGATGGTCGCGGACGAGATCGACCTTCAGCCGCGCGTCGGCCGCGTAGCGCGTGTCCGGATAGCGGCGGATGAGCTCGCCGAGCGCGTCGAGCGCCTGCTTGGTGGTGCTCTGGTCGCGGGTCACGTCGGTGATCTGCTCGTAATAGCTGAGCGAGATCAGGTAATAAGCGTAAGGCGCGTCGCGATTGCCGGGATGGATGGACAGGAAGCGGCGGGCGGATTCGATCGACTTGGTATAATCCTTCGCCGCATAATAGCTGAACGCGCTCATCAGCTGCGCCCGGCGCGCCCAGACCGAAGACGGATGCTGGCGCTCGACCTCGTCGAAGACGGTTCCGGCGGTGGCGTAATCGCGCTGGTCCAGCCGCCTCTTGCCGAGGTTGTAGAGGGTGTTGACGTCGCGGGCGACATATTGGGTGTCGGCCTTCGTCTTCTTGCCCCCGCTGGCGCAGCCGGCGAGTGGGAGGACGAGGCACGCCAGGACGGCGGCGGCGGTGAAGCGGGCATGGTTACGCAGCATGGGGGGCTTCTTAGCGGAGGGTTGGGACGAGGCCAAGCGCGGACTAGGAGTGACAGTCACTCATGATTCTCGTCATTCCGGCGAAAGCCGGAATCCATGAACACGGCGCTCGAGATCTCATGCGGCGGTGCTCATGGATCCCGGATCAAGTCCGGGATGACGGAAAAGGGTGAATGACGGTCACTCGGCCGGATAGTGGCTTTCCCCGATGAACGGCGGTTTAATGTCTCGCCTGTAAGGGGACGGCCATGCTGCGCGTGCTGACGCTCTCGACGCTCTACCCGGATTCCGGCCGTCCGTCCTTCGGCATCTTCGTCGAGCGGCAGACCCGGACGCTTGCGGCGCGCGACGGGGTCGAGGTGGAGGTGGTGGCGCCGGTCGGCCTTCCGATCTGGCCGCTGACCCGCCATCCGCATTACGGGCC
>JBEVDE010000449.1:0-12396 GCA_040514175.1 Allosphingosinicella sp.
CGGGATCCCAGCCTTCGCTGGGATGACGCCTAGCTCAGCCGGTCGAGATCCTCGTCGCCGAGCCGGCCGGGAACGATCACCAGCGGACAGGGCAGGCTGCCCGCCACCGCGCCGGAGAAATGGCTGACGAGGGGCCCCGGCCCCCCTTCGGCGGCGGCGCCGAGCACCAAAGCGGCGACGTCGTCGCGCTCGGCGAGGAGGTCGGCGATCGCTTTCTCGGGCTCGCCCTGGCGGACGAGGATGGTCGGCTCGATCCCCGCCTCCTCGACGATCGCGCCCGAGGCCTGGAACACCATCGCCTCGGCGCGAAGCTTCGCTTCCTCCTCCATCGCCGCCTGTACCCCGCCCCACTGGACGAATTCGGCGGGCGGGACGATGGCGAGCAATATGACCCCGCCGCCCGTGCCCGAGGCGCGGCGCGCGGCGTAGCGCAAGGCGGCGCGCGCCTCGCTGGTCTCGTCGATCACCACCAGATACGAGCGCATTCGGCCTCCGCGGGGCGGAGGCGGAAATAAGATCGCGCGTCGGGCCCCCTGAGCCCGGGATGCTGCGCCAGATCGCTGCGCCGCGCAAGCGCGCCCCCGTCATCGCTCACGACAGGCTTGACCCGGCACCTTCTGTTGCTGTTTGGCGTTATCCGGACAGACGCCAGGAGCTCCGCGCGCCATGCCGATTGAATTGAAGATGCCGGCCCTAAGCCCGACCATGGAGGAGGGCACGCTCGCCAAATGGCTGGTCAAGGAGGGCGACACGGTGGCCGCCGGGGATTTGCTCGCCGAGATCGAGACCGACAAGGCGACGATGGAGTTCGAGGCGGTCGACGAAGGCACGATCGCGAAGATCCTGGTCGCCGAGGGCACGGACGAGGTGAAGGTCGGGACGGTGATCGCCCTCATCGCCGGCGAGGGCGAGGAAGCCGGCGCCGCCGCTTCCGCCCCGGCCGCCGCGACGGAGCCGGTCGCGAAGGACGGCGGCGAGACCGGCGCGGGCCAGCCGGCCAAGGAAGCGGCCGCCGCCCCGGAAGCGGTCGCGAGCAAGGGCATCAATCCGGTCCAGCACAGCGAGGTTGCCCCGCAGCCCAAGGCGGACGCCGGCGACCGGGTCAAGGCGAGCCCGCTCGCCCGCCGTCTCGCCGAGCAGCGCGGGATCGACCTGGCGGGCCTGGCCGGCTCGGGTCCGGGCGGACGGATCGTCAAGGCCGACGTCGACGGCGCGGCCGGGAAGGAAGGGCTTCGACAGGCTCAGCCCGAACGGGCTGGGGATGCGACCGGAGCCGCTCGGCCTGAGCCTGTCGAAGGCCGCACCGCGCCTCCGCCGCCGAGCTACGGCGTGCCGGACATCCCGCACGAAATCGCCAAGCTCTCGAACATGCGCAAGACGATCGCCCGGCGCCTCACCGAGTCGAAGCAGAACGTCCCCCACATCTATCTCACCGTCGACATAAGGCTCGACGCCCTCCTCAAGCTTCGCGGCGAGCTCAACGCGACCCTGGAGCCGCGCGGGGTCAAGCTCTCGGTCAACGATCTGATGATCAAGGCGCTCGCCGCCGCCCTGATCGAAGTGCCCGAGTGCAACGTCCAGTTCACCGGCCACGAGCTCGTCACCTTCAAGCGCGCCGACATCTCGGTCGCGGTGTCGATCCCCAATGGCCTGATTACCCCGGTGATCGCCGGGGCCGACACGCGCAGCCTCTCCTCGATCGCCACCGGCATGAAGGACCTCGCCGCCCGGGCCCGCGACGGCAAGCTGAAACCCGAGGAATATCAAGGCGGGACGGCGTCTTTGTCGAACATGGGGATGTACGGGATCAAGCAGTTCGAGGCGGTCATCAACCCGCCCCAGGGGATGATCATGGCGATCGGCGCCGGGGAGAAGCGCCCCTGGGTGGTCGACGATTCCCTGCAGATCGCGACGGTGATGAGCGCGACCGGAAGCTTCGACCACCGCGCCATCGACGGCGCCGACGGCGCCCGGCTGATGCAGGCGTTCAAGCGGCTCGTCGAGGCGCCGCTCGGAATGCTGGCCTGAGATGGCGCTCGGCAAGGCCATCCTCGGCGGACTGGTCGCCTCGCTGGCGATTCCCTATATCTTCCGCAACGATCCGGGCCAGCTCGGCGAATGGTCGCGCATCGGCCTCGTCCACTTCACGCTCGGCGACACGCCGCTCGGCTGGTCGCTCCCCCTCTTCGCCGGAGTGACCCTGTTCGCCTGGCTGTTCATGTCCTGGGCGGAGCGATGAGGCGGGGGCCGTCTCGCCCGGCCGCGAGGCCGGCTTGAGCGCCGCCGGCATAAGCGAGCCGGCCGGCCCCTTCCTTCTCGCGGTGGTCGGCGCGGCGCTGACCGCGGCGGTCATGATGAGCGCCGGTATAGCGATCGACGGCAGCCCCGCGCCGCCCCTGCCCTTCCTGTTCGTCGCCGCGTGGCTGGGCGCGGCGCTCGTCATCGCCTTGGCGGCGGTGCTGATCGGCCTGCCCTTGACCTTGCTGCTGGCTCGAACGGGCCGCGAGTCGCCCTGGGCCTATCCGGCGGCCGGGTCTGTCGCCGGCGCCGCGATCCTGGGCCTGTTCCTTCGGCTCGACTCTCCCCTGGATTCGCCGCCGCTCGCCGACCTGCTTTTCTATGCGGCCTGTTTCGGCGCGGTCCCCGGCGGCATATGCGGCCTTTTGTGGTGGATCCTCTACCGCCGCGAGCTGCAGCCGGAACGCGGCGGATGAAGCCGGATCGCTTCTCGCCTCGCCTCGCCGGAAGCCGCCTTTCGCCGGCGGGCCGGGCTTTTGCTGTAACGCCCCCCGAAAACTGGAGCGACAATGGCTGACCAATATGACCTCATCGTTCTCGGCTCCGGGCCCGGCGGCTATGTCGCCGCGATCCGCGCCTCGCAGCTCGGCCTCAAGGTCGCGATCGTCGAGCGCGAGAAACTGGGCGGCATCTGCCTCAACTGGGGCTGCATCCCGACCAAGGCTCTGCTGCGCACGAGCGAGATCTACCATTATATGACCCACGCCTCCGCTTACGGCCTCAGCGCGGAGAAGCCGGGCTTCGACCTCGCCAAGATCGTCGACCGCTCGCGCAAGGTCGCCGGCCAGCTCAACGCCGGGGTCAAGGGGCTGATGAAGAAGAACAAGATCGCGGTGGTCGAGGGCGACGGCGCCTTGAAGGGCAAGGGCGTCCTCGCCGTCACCAAGGAAGGCAAGACCACCGAGCTCCAAGCCAAGCACATCCTCATCGCCACCGGCGCCCGCGCCCGCGACCTGCCCTTCGCCAAGGCGGACGGCGAGCGGATCTGGACCTACCGCCACGCGATGGTGCCCAAGGTCATGCCGACCAAATTGCTGGTGATCGGCTCGGGCGCGATCGGGGTCGAGTTCGCGAGCTTCTATTCGGACATGGGCGCCGAGGTGACGATCGTCGAGATGCTGGAGCGGATCCTGCCCGTCGAGGACGAGGACGTATCCGCCTTCGTCCACAAGGCGCTCGTCAAGCAGGGGATGAAGCTCCACGTCTCCTCGGGCGTCGAGAAGCTGGCGACCGGCCCGAACGGGGTGAAGGCGACTCTGAAGGGCGGCGCGGTTGAGGATTTCAGCCACGCCATCGTCGCCATCGGCATCGTCCCCAACACCGAGGCGATCGGCCTCGAGGCGCTGGGCGTGAAGACCGACCGCGGCCACATCGTCGTCGACGGCTACGGCCGGACCAATGTCGAAGGCGTCTACGCGATCGGCGACGTCACCGGCCCGCCCTGGCTTGCGCACAAGGCGAGCCACGAGGGCGTCACCTGCGTCGAGGCGATCGCGGGGGAGAAGCCCCACCCGTTCGAGACCTGGAACATCCCGGGCTGCACCTACTCGCGCCCGCAGGTGGCGAGCGTCGGGCTCACCGAAGCCAAGGCCAAGGAGGGCGGCCGCAAGGTCAAGGTCGGCAAATTCCCCTTCATCGGCAACGGCAAGGCGATCGCACTGGGCGAGGCGGAGGGCTTCGTGAAGACGGTGTTCGACGCCGAGACGGGGGAGCTCCTGGGCGCCCACATGGTGGGGGCGGAGGTCACCGAGCTGATCCAGGGCTATGCGGTGGCCCGGCAGCTCGAGACGACCGAGGCGGACCTGATGCACACGGTCTTCCCGCATCCGACCCTGAGCGAGATGATGCACGAGAGCGTGCTCGACGCTTATGGGCGGGCGGTGCATTATTGAGCCGGTCTTGCTCCCCGGGCTCGCGGCCGCCGGCGACGCCCTGTTTGCGGTTCACGCGAAGAACGCGAAGGGCTTGAGCGGAGCGCGACGGGTAGAGAGTGTCCGCACAGGCGGGTGGAAGCGGCCCACTTCGCGGTCCTGGCATTACTTCGCGTGAGTTCTCCCAGGCCGGGGACAGTCACCTGGGACGGTCACTGGTGACTGTCCCCTTTTTCATTTAGGGGGCCGCGACCCCTGGAGGCGCGATCTTGGCCGAGCATGACAACCGCACCCTGCTGATCGCCTTCGCGGCCAATCTCGGCATCGCCGTCGCCAAATTCGTCGCCGCGGCCTTCACCGGCTCGTCGGCGATGCTGACCGAGGGCGTGCATTCGGTCGTCGATTCCTCGAACCAGCTGCTCCTGATCTGGGGGCGGCGGCAGGCGCGCAAGCCCGCCGACGACCGCCATCCGTTCGGCTATGGGCGAGAGCTTTATTTCTGGAGCTTCGTGGTCGCGGTGATGGTCTTCGCTTTGGGCGCGGGGGTGTCGGTCTACGAAGGCGTCATCCACATCCTCGAGCCCGAGGAAGCGGTGTCGCCCTACATCGCCTACGGCGTGCTCCTCGTCGCCTTCCTGCTCGAGGGGGGCTCGACCTGGGCGGCGTTCAAGGAGTTCAAGGCGGCGAAGGGGCCGCTCGGCTGGGTCGAGGCGGTCAGGCGCTCGAAGGACCCGCCCGGCTTCATCGTCCTCCTCGAGAATGGCGCCGCGATGGCCGGCCTCGTCGCCGCGGCGATCGGGCTGATGCTGTCGCAGCTGACCGGCAATCCCTTTTTCGACGGCGCCGCTTCGGTCGTGATCGGACTCATCCTCGGCCTCACCGCCTTCGTGCTGGCGGTGGAATCGAAGGCGCTGCTGATCGGCGAGGCCGCCGAGCCGGAGATCGTCGACGGCCTTCGCGCCGCCGCCGCCGGGCGGCCCGGGATCGCCGGTATCGGCCGGATCCTCACCGTCCATTCGGCGCCCGACCAGATCACCGCTTTGGTGAGCGTCGACTTCGACGATGAGATAAGCGCCCGTGAGGTCGAGCGGATCGTGTGCGAGATCGAAGCCGAGGTGGCCCGCGAATGGCCGATCGTCAGACGCCTCTACATCCGGCCCGCGCATGGCGCCGGGAATGAGTAATTGGCACTCGAAGGCCGGATGCGCCCAGGGCGTATCAACTTTCAGATTGGCCGGAGCCGAGAAATGCCCCTCTCCCGCTTTTCGCGGGAGAGGAGCGGCCCAAGCGAAGCTTGGGAGGTGAGGGTCTGTACACCGGAGTCAGCAAGACCCTCACCTCCCACCGCTTCGCGGTGGGCCCCTCCTCTCCCGTAAAATGACGGGAGAGGGGAATAAGTCGGGACCGCTGAATGGCGATCCGCTAGCGGCCCTCCGAAGCCACGTCGAAGGCCACTGAAATCCGTTCCGCGCCGTCCCCCGGAGGCACCGTCTCGTGCGGGACGAAGGACGGAAAGAGGAGGAGCGTGCCGGGCTCCGGCTCGATCTCGAGAAGCGGCCAGGGCGGCGCCACCCCGGCCCAGTCGGGAAGGCCGCCGACGAGGATCTTGCCGGGATAGGGCGCGCCCGGCCTGGGCGTGACGAAGCCGGCGCTGACGTAATAGACACCGGTCAGCCAGCAGCCCGGGTGATGATGCGGCAATTGGTGGCCGGCGCCCCTGAACACGAGCGCCCACTGGGTCAGGGTGGCGCGAGCCGGACGCGCCCGGACGAAGGGATGGTCGCCCGCAAGCGCTTCGGCATAGGCGCCGATCGCCGACCTTATCGCTGCGACCAGCGCCGGTCCGGCGCGATCGCCGGCGGCGGGGAAAGTGCCCGTCCTGAGGCCGAAGCGGGTGGCGTGGCCGGCGGGATCGCGGTGAAGGCTGGGATTGGCGAGGATCTCGCCGCGGACCGCCTCGCGGAAGGAGTCGTCGCCGCCGAAGCCGGGCGGGGCGGGAAGCGGCGCTATGCGAAGGAAGCGGTCGATCCCCATCAGCGCCGCCGCTTCGTCGGCCCGGCCGAGCTGCGCCAGCGCCAGCGCCTTGTAGTAAAGCGCATGGGCCGCGCCCGGATCGTGGCCGAGCACCTCCTCGCACAGGCGCAGCAGCGTTTCAGGCTCGTCGCGGCAGCGCCGGGCGCGGGATTCGAGCAGGTCGGGATCGGCGGGCCGAGCCGCCGCGACCGCGGCCTCGAGCGGCTCCGACTCGGTCCGGCGGCCCTGGCGGATCAGCAGCCTGAACTCGAAAGGGGTCGCCCAGGCCGAGTCGCGGCCGCGGGCGCAGGCGAGCGCCGCCTCGACTTCGCCCCGGCGGGCGAGGACATAAGCGAGCTCTTCGTGGAGCGCCTCGTGATCGGGCAGCCGGGCCAGAGCGCGGCCCAGCGCCGACTCCGCTTCGTCCAGGGCACCGGCCCCGGCCAGCGCCCGGGCGAGGGTGAGGTGGAGCGAGGGGTTGCCGGGAGCGCGGTCGAGGGCCGAGCGCGCCAGCGCCACCGCCGCCAGCCGATGGCCCGGGGTGGGAGGGCTGGCCCAGCGTATCGCTTCGGCTCCTTCGGTCAGGAGAGGATGTCGATCCCGTCGGTCGACGTGTCGCCCCCAGCCTCGGCGCCGCCGGCCAGGAACCGCTCGATCCGCGGCCTGACCCATTCGGTCTTCGATCCGGACAGGGTGTCGACACCCTGCTCCGGCGGCTGCTGCTGATCCATGGGTCGCTCCTCGCCGCGGCTAAACGGCGATCCTAGCAAGCCGGGCGCCGCCCGTCACTAGGGTGCGGGCCGCGCCCGGGGCCACCGGCGATCAGGAGAAACCGGGCTGGGAGTCCGCGTTGGAGACGTCGCCGAATTCGGCCGCGCCGGCCTCGAGCCCGGTCACCTCAGGGCGAACCCATTCCGTCCGGGGCGGCTCGGTCGGAGCTCCGTCCGAATTTTGTCGCGGCTTCTCGTTCACGCCTGGCCTCCGCAAGCTTTGGAGACGATCTTTTAGCCAGGCGGGCTGCGGCCCGCAACGGGGCGGCCGGTTCCCACTCGACTCGGCGGCCCCGGCGCGTCTAGCTCTTCGCGCCCCGCAAGCCGCGAAAGTGACCCGATGAAAAAGACTCTCCCGATCCTCTCCCTCGCCTTGCTCGCCGCCGCGCCGGCGGCGGCCGAATCGGTCGTCGTCACCGCCGACCGGATGGTCGACGTGCTCACCGGGCGGGTGGTCGAGGAGCCGGTGGTGGTGATCACCGACGGGCGCATCGCGTCCGTGGTCGGGCGCGGCGGGGCTCGGCCGCATATTCCCGAGGGAGCGAAAAGAATCGACCTGCCCGGCAAGACCCTCCTGCCGGGCCTGATCGACATGCACGTCCATCTCGATTCCAACCCCCGCTACGGCGGCTATTCGGGGCTCCAGTTCACCGACATGTTCTGGGTCGCCCAGGGGGTGCGGAACGCCCGCGACATGCTCGACGCCGGCTTCACCACGGTGCGCAACGTCGGCTCCGACAATTATGCCGACGTCGGCTACAAGCAGGCGATCGACGAGGGGCTGATGGTCGGCCCCCGCATCGTCCCCGCCGCCCACGCCCTCTCCGCCACCGGCGGCCATTGCGACCAGACCTATCTGCCGCCCTCGTTCAACGCCAGGGGCAAGGCGGTCGGCGACGGCGCCCAGGAGCTTCGAACCCGGGTCCGCGAGCAACGCAAATATGGCGCCGAGGTGATCAAGGTCTGCGCCACCGGCGGAGTTTTCTCGCGCAATACCGAGCCCGGCCAGCAGCAGCTCTCCGAGGAGGAATTGCGGGCGATCGCCGAGGAGGCCCATCAATGGGGCCTGAAGGTCGCCGCCCACGCCCATGGCGCGGCCGGGATCAAGGCCGCGATCCGCGCCGGGATCGACACGATCGAGCACGCCTCGCTGATCGACGCCGAGGGCATCCGCCTGGCGAAGGAGCGCGGCACCTGGCTCACCATGGACATTTACAACACCGAATATACCCAGGCCGAGGGGGCGAAGAACGGCGTGCTCGAGGACAATCTCCGGAAGGACCGCGAGATCGCCCAGCTCCAGCGCGACAATTTCCGCGCCGCCCACCGCGCCGGAGTGAAGATGGTCTACGGCACCGACGCCGGAGTGATGCCGCACGGCAGCGCCGGCGGCCAGTTCAGATGGATGGTCCAGTACGGCATGACTCCGATGGAGGCGATCCAGTCGGCCACCCGCAACGCCGCTCAGGCGCTCGGCCGGGAGAAGGACGTCGGCGCGATCGCGGTCGGCCGCTGGGGGGATCTGATCGCGGTCGACGGCGACCCGGTCGCCGACGTCCGCCAGCTCGAGGATGTCGACGTCGTGATCAAGGGCGGCGTGGTGGTGAAGGCGGATTGATCCGCCCTACGCCTGCCCAGGGGGGGGGCGACACGGTTCAGGGCCGCGCCCCCTCCGCGGCATAAGCGGCCATCAGCCTCTCCCAGTCCGCCATTTCGGGCGACGTCCCGAAGCTGTGGCGGGCGCCGGTCGCCGCCCAGGGCAGCTTCTCGTCGGTCCAGGTCTCGACGAAGGGCACGAACCAGCGGCGGTCGTCGAGGACGGCCGCGCGCAAATTGACGAACCAGTCGAAACCCTCGGCCCGGGTGAACAGCCAGCTCAGGCAAAGCGGGCAGTGATAATGGTGCGAGACGGGGCCGCGGAGGCCGCCGAGGACCGGCTCGCCCTTGGTCACCTCGAAGCCGTCGGCCGGCGCCGTCACCGTCAGCGAACAGGCGCTCGCCGTCATCCTCTGGCAGCCGGTGCAATGGCAGGCGCCGGTGAGCAAAGGCGGCTTCGTCACCCGCACCCGCACCGCG
The DNA here is from genome assembly GCA_040514175.1 of Allosphingosinicella sp. GTDB lineage: Bacteria > Pseudomonadota > Alphaproteobacteria > Sphingomonadales > Sphingomonadaceae > Allosphingosinicella. Next base: position 9,029 of record JBEVDE010000449.1, read on the forward strand.
CCGCAGCGGCAGCCCCCGGCCCAGGGCAATTTCCATTCGTCCATATCCGCCCTCCCGAGCGACTGTCCCCGGCCGCGAAGGAACGCAAAGGCGGTCATCGCGGTTCACCGCTTCATATCATGCGGAGGAGCGAGCGCGACATGAAGGGCTATTGCGACGACATCGAGAAAGCGACGGTCGGGAACGAAGATTTCCGGCGGGTCCTCTACACCGGCAAGAATCTCCAGCTCGTGCTGATGACTCTCCCGCCCGGCTGCGACATAGGCGAAGAGGTGCACGAGGATCGCGACCAGTTCTTCCGCATCGAGGAAGGGCGCGGCATCGTCTATATCGACGGCGCTCCGAACCGGGTCGAGGACGATTATGCGGTGATCGTTCCCGCCGGCGCCCGCCACAACGTCGTCAACGACGGCGAGGCGCCGCTCCGGCTCTACACGCTCTACGGCCCGCCCGAGCATAAGGACCAGGTCGTCCACAAGACCAGGGAGGACGCCGAGCGCGACCACGACAACGACCATTGGGACGGCGAGACGACGGAATGATCGCGCCATGACCTATTGCGTCGGACTCCTGCTCGAGGCGGGGCTGGTGATGATCGCCGACAGCCGGACCAACGCCGGGGTCGACAATTTCTCCTCCTACCGCAAGCTCCACGTCCTCGCCGACCGGCCGGACCGGCAGATCTATCTGTGCACGTCGGGGAGCCTCTCCATGTCGCAATCGGCGATCGGCCAGCTTACCGACGCGCTTCCGGCGCCGGTCGGCGACGAGACCGCTCTGACCGTGGCGACGGCGCCGTCGATGTTCCGGGTCGCCGAGCTCGTCGGCGAGGCGGTGCAGAGCGTCAACCGGAGCGTCGGCGCCGTGCTCGCCGAAGCCAACATCTCGAGTTCGGTCTCGCTCCTGCTCGGCGGCCGCATCGGCGACGAGCCGCCCTCGCTCTATCTCGTCTATTCGGCGGGCAATTTCATCCATTGCTCGCCCGAATCGCCCTTCCTCCAGATCGGCGAGACCAAATATGGCAAGCCGATCCTCGACCGCGGCATCCGCTACGCCACGCCGCTCGACGAGGCGGTCAAGGTCGCCTTGCTCTCCTTCGACAGCGCGATGCGCTCCAACCTCGGAGTCGCCCGGCCGCTCGACCTCGCGATCATGCCGGCCGATCCCTCGCGCCCGATACTGACCCGCCGAATCGAGGCGGACGACACCTATTTCAACGAATTGTCGCTGCGCTGGGCGGTCCTCCTCCACGACGCCACCGCCCAGATCCCGAACCCGCCGTGGATGGAGGCGGAAAGCGGCGGCGGCAATCGCGAGTGACGGCCTCCGCGACGGTCACCCCGATTGCAAAATTTCCATTCACCGTCCGCCGGGACAGTCACTATGACTGTCCCCTTAGACCCGCTCAGTTGGTGCCTTCGACCGGCTCGAGCGGCCCGCCCATGCCGGTGAAGGCGCCGTTGCCGCGAACCATCGCCAGCGCTTCGGCCGGCGCCGGCGACTGCTTGATGATGTGCACCGAGGCGCCGACCGAAGTGACCCCGAACAGGTGGCGGGCGAATTCCAGCGGAAGCCGGACGCAGCCGTGCGAGGCCGGGCGGCCGGGGATCTGGCCGGCGTGGAGGGCGACCCCGCCCCAGGTCAGCCGCTGCATGAACGGCATCGGCGCATTGTTGTAGAGGTTCGAAAAGTGCCGGGCCCTTTTTTCCAGGATGTCGAACTTGCCGGTCGGAGTGCTGTGACCCGGCTTGCCGGTCGAGACGGTGGTGACGCCGATCAGGACGCCGCCGCGATAGACGTAGGCGCGCTGAAGCGGGATGCTGACGACGATCTCGACCGCGCCTTGCGGAGAGCGTTCCGGCTGCCAGACGAACTCGCCGGGCCTGAGGATCGCCTGCTCGACGGCGGCCGGGGCGGGCTCGACGGCGGCGGCGGCGGGCCCGACGACCTCGGCATAAGCCGAGCAGAGGGGGGTGAAAGCCAGCAGGAGAACGCTGCCGGCGACGATGAGATTGCGGACGCTTGCCTGGTTCATGGCTTCACTGCTCGCGGGGTTTCCCGCCCTTTCCCTCGGCCGGAATGGCCGTTGCAGTGCCTCTAGGCCCCGCTCATGACGCCGCCGTGCCGGGCACGAGGTTTTGTTGTTTCGATTGTTACAGGGCCGGAATTTACGGATTTCGGCGAAATCCGGGCGCGTGCTAAGCCGCGCCATGCGTCGTTTCTTGCCAATTCGCCGAGGGATGGAGCGTATCGCGGGGGCGCCCTCTCCGCCTGCGGGCGCCGGGCGCAGGATCGTTCCGCCGTCACGTCCGTTCCTCACCCGGGCGCCCGGCGCGCCCATGTGCTTTGCGTAGGAGGCCGATCATGCCGGCAAGACTTTGTGCGACTTTCCTTCTCCTCACCCTCGCCGCGGCGCCCGCCGCCGCCCAGGATTACGACCGGCGAAGCCGCGCCGAGCGGGTCGCCGACGAGATCGCCCGCCAGGTCGAGGCCACCGCCAACGCCGTCGGCGCGGTCACCGACTCGGTCCAGCGGAGCGTCGACAGCCTTCGCTTCCGCGGCCCCGAGCGCTTCGCGGTCGAGCGCTGCGTCCCTTATGTCGAGCGCTACGGCCGGATGCGGGTCGACGACGTCCGCCGCCACGGCCGGAGCAGCTGGCGGGTCTACGGGACGGTCGGCGGCGCCGCCATCGGCGACAGCAACGGCTGGCGCCGCGGCTATTCGCCCAGGGCGTTCACCTGCACCGTGCGCGACGACGGCCGGGTCAAGCTCAAGACCAGCCGCCTCAGCCGCTATTAAATCCTCCCCGGCATTTGCCGGGGAGTGGGACCATGCGAAGCATGGTGGAGGGGTTTTGCTGACTTCGCAGGTCCCCTCCACCGCGCTTCGCGCGGTCCCCCTCCCCCGGAAAACCGGGGGAGGAATTAAGTGGGGCTGCTCCCGACAGAGAGGATTCTCTAGGCCGCCGCGCGTCCGCCGTCGATCATCGCCAGCTTCGGCGCCGCGAGGGCGGCGGCGGCTTCGGCGTGCAAGGGGGGCGAGAGGAGGAAGCCCTGGCCTTCCTTGCAGCCGAGCTCGCGAAGCAGGCGGAGCTGCTCGTCGGTCTCGATATGCTCGGCGACCGACGGCAGGCCGAGCGCGGCGCACAGGTCGAGCACGCCCTTCAGGAGGCGGCGGCTGCGCAGCGAATCGGCGATGGTCGCGATCAGCGCTCCGTCCAGCTTGACCCCGTCGAACTGCATCTCGCGAAGATAGGAGATGGAGGCGTGGCCGGCGCCGAAATCGTCGAGGACAATGCGGGCGCCGGCGCCGCGCAGGGCCTGGAGGTTCTCGCGGGCGACCTCGAAATCGGCGAGCAAGGCGGTCTC
>JBEVDE010000026.1:0-11822 GCA_040514175.1 Allosphingosinicella sp.
ACCGATTCGGTGCTCATTCGCCCCGGCGTTCCCGAGCTCGACTTCCTCGACGGCTCGGCCGGCAGCAGCCGCGGCGGCCGGCCGCGCCACGAGCTCGAATTCCAGGGCGGGCTGTTCAAGAACGGCCTCGGCGCCCGGCTCACCGCCAACTGGCAGAGCTCGACCTTCGTGCGCGGCGGAGCGCTCGCCGGCGGCGGCGCGGGCGACGATCTCTTCTTCGACGATTTCGCCACCGTGAACCTGCGCCTGTTCGCCGATCTCGGCCTTCAGAAATTCGCCCGCGAGCGTCCCTTCCTGCGCGGCATGCGGGTGAGCCTGTCGATCGACAATCTGTTCGACGCCCGCCAGCAGGTCCGCGACCGGCTGGGCACGACTCCGATCAGCTACCAGCCGGGCTATCTCGACCCGCTCGGGCGGTCGGTGAAGCTCAGCATCCGGAAATTGTTCTTCTAGCAAATCCTCCCCATCGAAGATGGGGAGGGGACCAGGCGAAGCCTGGTGGAGGGGTGGATGGCGCAGGCTTCTGCCAGCTACCCCTCCACCACCCTTCGGGTGGTCCCCCTCCCCATGCAAAGCATGGGGAGGATGTGGGCTTCACTGCCCCAGGATCTTGCCCAATCCCTTGCGAAGCTTCTCCTTCTTCGTCCGCGGACGCTCGGACTGCTCGGATCCCTCGTCGCCCCCGTCGTCGTCCATCCCGGGCATGGTCATTCCGAGCAGGCCCATGTGGGTCGACTTGGTCCGGACCTTCACCGTCCATTCCGGCCGCCAGGTCCGAGCCGCGCCCGCGGGCCGGGGCTGGGCGAAATTGCTCTCGCCGCCGAAGGCGGTCAGGATCAGCATCGATTGCGGCGCCGCCCGGGCGACTTCGGCCGGTACCGTGCAGCGGTCCGCCGTCGCCGGCATCAGCACCCGGCTCTGGACCAGACGGGCGAGATCGGACTCGGCGATATAATCCGCCGCGAGCATCGGCACCGCCGTCTCCGACGAGGTCCAGACGATCATGTCGCCATTCTGCCCCGCGCCCATCACCGAGCCGAACCAGGCGCGCGCGCCCGGGACCGGCCGCCAGACGAGGGGGATCGAGCCCATGGCGCCGGCGCTGTTGGACGTCAGGGCGACCGGCGCCAGGAAATCCTGGCCGGCGCCCAAGGCGAACCGGATCTCGGGGGAATAATTGCCGCGAACGACATGCTCGCCGACCAGCGAGCCGCCGGCGGGCACCCGGGTCTCGGTGCGCGCGTTCGGCCATTCCCCGTAAGTGGCGGAGGTCGCGGCGGAGGGCGAGATCATCGGCTTCAGCGGCGTGTTGGCGAAAGCCGGCGGCATCCGGCCCGCCGCCATCGAGGCGAAGTCGATCACCGTCGGCTGGCCCGGCCGCGCATGGTCGCCGCAGCCCCAGTAGATCAGCATCCGTCCGCGCGGACGCTCCATCTGGCCCCAGGGCTGGGCCGGGGCCGGGGTCCGCGGCGCCGTCTGCGGAGTCAGCAGCGGCAGCACCTGGCCGGCCTGAAGGCCCGCCGGCGGGACATGCTCGGCGCTCGGCGGCCCGGCCGCCCGGCGCGGGCTGCCGAGCTGGAGGGTGAGCGTGTGGACGTAGGAGGAGCGGCCGCCCCGACCGCCGAGCATCGCGCCCATCACCGAGCCCGCGCTGGGCCGGCCGCCGCCGCCGGCCATGGCGGCCATGCCCGAGGCGGTGTCGGCGCTCATCCAGTAGACGGCCGGACCGGCGCCGCGCGCCTGGCCGATCGCCGCCGCGCCCGCGGCCAGCGCGATCAGGCTCGCACCCGCCCAGATGATCTTTCTCGCAACCATGGTCTCACCCCTTCCCAACCGTCATTCCGGCGAAAGCCGGAATCCATGAACACTCCCGCTCCAATTCCAATTACTGCCGCGTTCATGGATTCCGGATCAAGTCCGGAATGACGTATCGCCGCAAGCCTCGCAAAAAGCATTTGAACCGTATCGGTTGCGCAAGGTCCGTCGTGGAGAACCGCTCGGCGCTCGAACCGGAACGCCGGCAAGGTTTTTTTCGCTGAGCGCCGCATGAGCGATGACGCCGCATTCCTGAGGGAGCAGGCCCGCCGTTGCCGCCGGCTCGCCCGCGGAATCGCCACCCCCGACGTGGTCGAAACCCTGACCCAGATGGCGAGCGATTACGACGCCCGGGCGGAGGAGATGGCGAACAGATCTGTCCTCCCCGGCCGCGGAGCGGGTGGGGAGGGGGACCACCCGAAGGGTGGTGGAGGGGTCATTGGCGATGACTCGGCGGAGTGAGCGCGAGACCGCCAAGTCCCGCGCCAATTACCCCTCCACCCCGCTACGCGGGGTCCTCCACCCCGTCTCCGACGGGGAGGATCATCGGCACTTGGCCTGGGTCCGCGCCGCCGGAAGCCGCGACTTGATCCAGTCGCGCATCGTCGCTCCATAGACGTCCTGAAGCTCGTCATAGGCCTTGCAGGCGTCGGCCGGCTTGTCGAGCGAGACCAGGGCCTGGCCGAGGAAATAGAGGCTGTCGGCGGCGCGCTCGCCCTTGGGATTGGCCTGGTAATTGGCGAGGAAGGCCTTGGCGGCGGTGGCGGGCTTGCCGGCGTCGAGATAGGCGCGGCCGGCGAGGTTGTTCGCCCAGCTCGCCCATTTGCTCTTGGGATAGCGCTTGGCGGCCGCCTCGAGCGCCTTCTGGGCCTCGGTGTAGCGCTTCGCCTCCCACAGCCGGAAGCCGGCATTATAGGCCTCCTCGGCCGCCGCCTCGCTCGAGGCCGCCGGGCGGGCCGCCGGCTCGTCGTCGTCCGTATCGGAAGCCGCGGGCCGCGGCGGCGAGACGGAGGAAGTCGAAGTGGACGGTCGGACGGTCTCGGCCGGGGCGGCGCCGCGTTCTAGCGCGTCGAGCCGGCCGCCGGCGCTGTCGCGCAGCCGGGTCAGCCCTTCCTCGACCTGGCGAAGCCTGTTGCCGTTCTGCTCGACCTGGCCGGTCAGCTCGCGAAGCTGGGCCTCGAGCGAATCGACCCGGGCGTTGAGGTCGGACACCGCGCTCGACGCCGGCACCCCGGCCTGGGCGTCGGCGGGCCGGGTCCGGTCGATCTCGGGCGCGACCTCGGCGCCGTTCGGGAAGACCCGGCGCTGCACGGCTCGAAGCTGCTGCTCGAGCCGCTCGATCCTGCGCTCCGGGGTTTCGCTGCGCTGGGCGGCCGCCGGAACCGCCGCGCTCGCCATCAAGAGCATCGCAACAAGATGAAAACGCATAACAATTCCCCCGCCTTTCGGTCCCGCCTGATCCTACCCGGCTTGGGCCCGGGGTAGAAGAGTGAAATATTACGGGGTCGCGGGCGGCGGCGCCGCGGGCGGCGCGCCCTGGGCCCGGGCGACGAGGTCGGCCGCGGTCAGGCTGACGTTGGAGATGGTCGTCTCCGGCGGCCCGAGCGGCGGCACCTGGGCGCCGCCGACGCTGACCTTGAGGACGTTGGCCCGCGCGGTCCGGATCCGCGGCGCCTGGGCGCCCGCAGGCACCTGATAGCTTTGCCCCGCTTTCAATATCCCCATGTAGAGCGGCGCTCCGCCGCCGGCCTGGTCGATTCGGAGCCAGACGTCCTCGGCCGCGGTGAGGACGACCGGGCCGCTGGCCGCTGCCGGCGCGGGACCGGCGGGCTGGGCCGGGCGAGGCGCGGCGACGTTGGCGGCGGGCTCGTCCGACTGGGTGATGGCGACGTCGGCCGGGCTGTCGTCGTCGACCGCGCTGCTGCGCCAGCCCAGATAGGCGACGACGAGCAGGATGGCGAGCACCGCCGCCGCGATCGCGAGCGAGCGCGGCGGCACCCGCGCCGGATCGGCCGGTTCGTAATAAGGCGCCGCCGCCGGATTGCCCGGGCGGACTCCGCCGAGCTGCTGGCGGACCTCGGCGCCGATCTGGGCGCCGTCGAGGTCGACGACGTTGGCGTAGCTGCGCGCGAAGCCGACGCTGTAGGTGATGGCGGGGAGGGCGTCCCACTCCTCCTTCTCGATATGCTCGAGGTGGCGGACCGGGATCCGGGTCTGGCGGGCGACGTCGTCGAGGCTCAGCTTCTTGGCCTCGCGGGCGATGCGAAGCCGCTCGCCGACCGACTGGCCCAGCAGCTGCTCCTGGTCCGAATCCACCATATCGACCCGATTTCCCCTCAATTTGGATTAAATTCCATAGAGCCGGGGAGATCGGGCAAAGTCAACCGGACTGCGGCACGGCTGGTCCAATGGCGCGTGCGGCTGGGCCGTTCTAAATCCTCCCCGGCATTTGCCGGGGAGGGGGACCGGGCGAAGCCTGGTGGAGGGGTTCTTTCAGAGTTTGAAGAACCCCTCCATCGCGCTTCGCGCGGTCCCCCTCCCCGCGAGATCGCGGGGAGGAATTTATATGTGAACCCCCTGCTTTTCCGCCCAGGCCGCCAGCGCGCCGCGCAGATCCGGCGGCGGGCGGTCGAGCAAATCCTCGACGAAGGGCATCAGCGCCGCCCGGTCGAGCGAGCGGATCATCGCCTTGATCGGGCCGACCGCGGCCGGGGTGATCGAGAAGCGGGTGAGGCCGATCCCGATCAGCGCCATCGATTCCAGCGTCCGCCCGCCCATCTCGCCGCACACCCCGACCGGAACCCCGGCGGCGTCGGCCTCGCGAACGATCCGCCTCAGGAAGCGGAGGATGGACGGGCTCAGCCAGTCGTAGCGCTCGGCCAGCTTGGGATGGGCGCGGTCGGCGGCGAACAGGAACTGGGTGAGGTCGTTGGTCCCGATCGACAGGAAATCCACCTTGGGCAGGAGGATGTCGAGCGTTTCGGCGAGCGCCGGAACCTCGAGCATGGCGCCGTAGCGGATGCTGGCCGGAAGCCTCTTCTTGTGGCCGGCGAGCCATTCGCGCTGCTGCTCGACCAGCGCCCGGGCCTCGTCATATTCCCAGGGCTCGGAGACCATCGGGAACATCACGTTCAGCTCGCGGCCGGCGGCGGCGCCGAGCAGGGCCCGCGCCTGCGCCTTCATCAGCCCGTCGCGATCGAGGGCGAGCCGGAGCGCCCGCCAGCCCATCGCCGGATTCTCCTCGAAGCCGACGTCGCCCATGTCGAGATAGGGCAGGGCCTTGTCGCCGCCGACGTCGATCGTCCGGAAGATGACGGGCTTGTCGCCGGCCGCGTCGAGCACCGACTTGTACAGCCTCTGCTGGCTCTCGCGGCTCGGCAGCGTGGCCGAGACGAGGAACTGGAATTCGGTCCGGAACAGGCCGATCCCGTCGGCGCCCATCATCTCGAGCGCGGCGACGTCGTCGCGAAGCCCGGCGTTGACCATCACCGTCACCCGGAGCCCGTCCCTCGTCACCGGCGGCAGGTCGCGAAGCGCGGCGAACTCGGCCCGGCGCTTCTTGGTGATGACGAACTTGGCCTTGAACGCCTCCTCGACCGCGCCGGTGGGCCGAACGAACGCGACCCCCTCGTCGCCGTCGAGAAGCACCTCGTCGCCCTCGCCGATCACCTGGCGGACGTTGCGCACCCGACCGAGCATCGGGATGCCCATCGCCCGGGCGACGATCGTGACATGGGCGGTCAGCGACCCCTCCTCGAGCACCACCCCCTTCAGCCGCCGCCGGTCATATTCGAGCAATTCGGCGGGGCCGAGGTTGCGCGCGACCAGCACCGCGTCGTGCGGAAGGCCCATCTGCGCCGCCGTCCCGAGCTGACCGGCGACGATGCGGAGCAGCCGGTTCGACAGATCGTCGAGGTCGTGCATCCGGTCCTGGAGCAGGCTGTCGTCAATCTCGCGCATCCGCATCTGCATGCGCTGGCGGACCCGCTCGATCGCCGCCTCCGCGGTGAGGCCGCTGTCGATCGCCTCGTTGATCCGCCTCGACCAGCCCTCGTCATAAGCGAACATCTTGTAGGTCTCGAGCACCTCCTGATGCTCGCCGGCCGTTCCGAACTCGGCCTGGTTGGTCATATTGTCGATCTGCTCGCGCATCTTGCGAAAGGCGGAATAGACGCGGTGGCGCTCGGCCTCGACGTCCTCCGCCACCGTATGCTCGATCAGGATCCGGGGCTGATGATAGACCGCCGCGCCCCGCGCCATGCCGGCGACCAGCTTCAACCCGTCGAGCCGTCCCGGCCCCTCCTCCCGGACCGTCGACCCCGCCGCGGCCGCCTTGTCGGCGAGGCCGGCATTGGCGATCAGCTCGGCGAGCACCATCGCCACCGTCTGCAGAGCCTCGATCTCGAGCGCATCATAGGCCCGGGCCTCGGCGTGCTGGACGGCGAGCACGCCGATCGCCCGCTCGCGGCGGATGATCGGAACGCCGGCGAAGCTGTGGAACAATTCCTCGCCCGTCTCCGGCCGGTAGGCGAATTCGGGATGGCTCGGCGCCTCGGCGAGGTTGAGGATCGAGACGTCCTTGGCGATCGTTCCCACCAGCCCCTCGCCCAGCGCCAGCTTGGTGACATGGACCGCGCTCTGGTTGAGCCCGACCGTGGCGAACAGTTCGAGCAATCCGTCGCGAAGCAGATAGATGGAGCAGACCTCGCTCGCCATCGCCTCGGCGATGATCTTGACGACCTTGTTGAGCTTCGCCTGGGCGCTCGCCCGCGACGCCATCACGTCGTGCAGCCCGGTCAATATCTCGCGGGCTGAAGCGGCGGACTGGGCGGGCATGGCGGAGCGGTAGCAGATGGGGGCGCGGGGGCGCCACGGGGAATTGCGCCATGGGCCGAAGTGCGATATGATCTACAAGGTCCCGAATGTATATCCGGAACCTGAATATGAAGATTGCGAAATGGGGAAACAGCTTGGCGGTCCGAATTCCCAAGGATGTGGCCGAAGCGCTCGGGCTATCCGAAGGCGACGAGGTCGAGATCGAGGCGGGACGCGTTGGAGTCCTCCGGCTCAACCGGCAAATGACGAGAGAAGAGGCGCTCGCCAACCTCAGGCGTCTCCGCGGGACGATGCCGCCCGGCTTCCGGTTCGACCGCGAGGAGGCGAATGCCCGCTGAGACATTCATCGACACCAACGTTCTCGTCCACTTCACCGGCGCGGATGCGAAGGCTGTGGCGGCGGAAACCCTGGTTGCAAGCGGCGGCACCATCAGCGTCCAGGTGCTCAACGAGCTGACGTTAGTCTGGCGGCGCAAATACGGTTATTCGTGGGATCTTGTGCGGGAGACGCTTTGGTCGCTTCGCACCGTGCTCAAAGTGTCCCCGCTCGTTGTCGAGACACACGAACTCGGCCTGACCATCGCTGAGCGGTACCAGCTGCAGATATACGACTCGCTTCTGCTCGCGTCGGCGCTGCTCGCCGGCTGCGAAACCTTCTTATCCGAAGATCTGCATCACGGGCTCGTCGTCGAGGGCCAGCTGACGATCCGCAACCCCTTCCGCTAGGCCGACCGCCGCTCCAGCGCGTGCGCCGCCTCGTCGACGAGCTGGCGCAAGATCGACGCCACTGGCGCCTCCTCCTTGACCATGCCCACCGACTGGCCGGCCATCACCGAGCCGCTCTCGACGTCCCCCTCGATCACCGCCCGCCGGAGCGCGCCCGCCCAATAATGCTCGATCTGGAGCTGGGCCTCCATCATCTCGACCTCGCCCCGGTCGAGCAGGTCGGCGACCTCGCGCTGCTTGGCGGCGAAGCTCTCCATCTCGCGATTCTTCAGAGCCCGCACCGGGATGACCGGCAGCCGGGGGTCGATCTGCACGCTTGTGATGGCGTCGCGCGCCGAGGCGCGGATGAAGGCTTTCTTGAAATTGGGATGGGCGATGCATTCCTCGGCGCAGACGAAGCGGGTGCCGAGCTGGACCCCCACCGCGCCCATCTCGAGATAGCCGGCGATCAGCCCGCCATGGCCGATTCCGCCGGCGACGAAGATCGGCATGTCGGCGGCGAGCGGCGGCAATATCTCCTGGGCGAGGACCGAGGTCGAGACCGGGCCGATATGGCCGCCCGCCTCCATCCCCTCGATCACGAGGGCGTCGACTCCGGAACGGGCCAGCTTCTTGGCCAGCGCCAGCGCCGGGGCGAAGCAGATCAGCTTCGCGCCATTGCCCTTGATGCGGTCGATCGATCCCGGCGGCGGAAGCCCGCCGGCGAGGACGACGTGGCTGACCTCGTGGCGGGCGCAGACGTCGATCAGCTCGCTCAACTGCGGGTGCATGGTGATGAGGTTGACCCCGAAAGGCCTTTGCGTCCGAATCTTCGTCGCGGCGATCTCGGTGTCGAGCAGATCGGGAGTCATCGCCCCGCAGGCGATCACCCCGAATGCCCCGGCATTGGACAAGGCCGAGACGAGGTTGCGCTCGGAGATCCAGCTCATCGCCCCGCCGAGGATGGCGACCTCGCAGCCGAGGAAGTCGGTGCCGCGCTTCATCAGCCGGGCGAGGCGGTCGTGGCCGAGGGTGGGGGGGGGTGCGATGTCGTTCATGATGGCGCCGTCGCCCCAGCGCAGGCTGGGGCCCCAGGGGGTGAAAGGCTCGGGCGTTCTTCACCCGCCGGGATGCCAGCCTTCGCTGGCATGACGGTCATGCGCCACCCCCATCGTCGTCCAGCCCATAGGCCGTGTGAAGCACCCGCACCGCGAGCTCGGTATATTCCTCCGCGATCAGCACCGACACCTTGATCTCCGAGGTGGTGATGGCGAGGATGTTGATGCCGCGGTCGGCGAGAGTCTGGAACATCGTCGCGGCGATTCCGGCATTGGAGCGCATGCCCACGCCGACGGCGCTGACCTTGACGACGTTGGTGTCGGTCAAAATCTCGTCGAAGCCGACCTTCTCGCGCGCCTTGTCGAGCAGGTCGCGGCTCTGCGCGAGCGAGGCGGTCGGGACGGTGAAGGTGAGGTCGCTCTTCTGGCCTGCGCGCGGCACCGACTGGACGATCATGTCGACGTTGATATTGCCTTGGGCGAGCGGCGCGAAGATCGCCGCGACCGAGCCGGGCCGGTCGGGCACGCCGGTCAGGGTCACCCGGGCCTCGTTCTTGTCGTAGGCGATGCCGGTGATGAGTTGCCGTTCCATATTATATTCCTCGATGGCGTCGTCGCCCACGACCATGGTGCCGGGCCGGTCTTCGAACGACGAGAGCACCCGGATCGGCATGTTCTCGCGCATGGCGAGCCCGACCGAGCGGGTCTGGAGAACCTTGGCGCCGACGCTGGCGAGCTCGAGCATCTCCTCATAGGTGACGGCGGGCAGCTTGCGCGCCCTCGGCACGATGCGCGGATCGGTCGTGTAGACCCCGTCGACGTCGGTATAGATGTCGCATCGGTCCGCGTTGACCGCCGCCGCAAGCGCCACCGCCGACGTATCCGAGCCGCCCCGACCGAGCGTGGCCAGGCTGCCGTCGGCCGCGACCCCCTGGAAGCCCGGAATGACGGCGATCCCGCCCTCCCCGAATACGCGCTCGAGCACGCTGGAGTCGATATCGTCGATCAGCGCCGAGGCGTGGCCCGAGGTCCGGATGGGAAGCTGCCAGCCCATGTAGGAGCGGGCGTTGAGCCCCATACCCTGCAAAGTGATGGCCAGCAGCCCGCTCGTCACCTGCTCGCCGCTCGCCACCACCACGTCATATTCGCGCGGATCGTAGAGGCTTGAGGCTTCCCGGCAGAACTGGATCAGCCGGTCCGTCTCCCCCGCCATCGCCGAGACCACCACCGCGACCTGGTTCCCCGCCTCCGCCTCGTTCTTCACCCTTTGCGCGACATGCCGGATCCGCTCGATGCCCGCCATCGAGGTGCCGCCGAACTTCATCACGATGCGGGGCATTCCGTTCGTCGCCTCCAGGGTGCGTCCTGATAGGAATGGGTCCCCGCAAAGGCAACGGGTCAGCGCGGCTCGAACAGGCGCCGGGCGATCTCCTCCTTCATCTTGCGGACCCTGGTGCCCTCCATGTTCGAGAGGATCAGGATAACCGCATCGTCGTCCGGATAGCGGGCGATAAAGGCTCCGAAGCCGTTGATGTCGCCATTATGCTCGAAGACGCGCCGGCCTTGCTCCCGGCCGATTTCCCAGCCGAGGCCGAAATCGTTCAGCCCGGGCGCGAACATGCGCTCGAGCAGCGGCGGGGAAAGCAGGCCGCTGCCGCGGAGCGCGCGGTCCCAGCGATAGAGATCGTCCACCGTCGAATATTGGGAGCCGGCGCCGATCGGGATCGACATGTCGATATAAGGCGCATTCTGGACGTTTCCGGCGCGGCGGACATAGCCGCGCGCGCGCCGCGGGATGATCGGCGCGTCGCTCGCATAGCCTGAACCGGACATGCCGAGGGGACGATAGATCCGCTGCTCGACGAAGCCGGCATAGGTCGCGCCGCTGACCTTCTCGATGATGTAGGCGGCGAGAAGATAACCGGAATTGCCGTAGCGGGCGTCGCTCCCCGGAGGGAAGTCGAGCGGCTGCCGAGCCAGCATGGCGACCGTGTCGTCGAGCTTCGCGGGGAGGGTGAAGCGCTCCCTCATGCCCGGCAGGCGAACGAAATCGGGGATTCCGGAGCTGTGGTTGAGAAGCTGCTCGATCCGGATCGCCCGCCAGGCGGCGGGGCAGGGCTCGACGAAACGGCAGAGCCGGTCGTCGAGCGACAGCTTGCCGTCCTGGACGAGCAGCAGGATGGCCGCGGCGGTGAACTGCTTGGTCAGCGACCCGATCCTGAACCGGGTGGAGGGCTTGTTGGCGATTTCGAACTCCCGGTCCGCCAGGCCGTAGGCTCGCTTCACCAGGACTCCCCTGCGGGCCACGAGCACCGTCCCGCTGAAGCCGGCTTCGGCTTCGGCGTCGAGATAGGCGGCGACGGGCCCGAAACGTGCGGCCGGGGCGGGCGCCGCCGGTGCCGCCAGCGCCAGCAGAAGCAGAAAAAACCCAAGTGCGCGCATGCCCATCTTCTCCCTCATCGACCAAGTGTATTGCGCATATAATACACGCGTGTCGATACCGTTTGGGTTGATTTCGACGCGCTGATATGGCGGCGACATGTCCACGCTCGAAACGCCCGCGACCACGATCGACCCGAAGGAAGCCGCCCATTTCGGCGCCATGGCCGCCGACTGGTGGGACCCGAAGGGCTCCTCCGCCATGCTCCACCAGCTCAATCCGGTGCGGCTGGCCTACATTCGCGACCGGATCGACCAGCATTGGGGGCTGGACGAGTGCAGCCTGAGGCCGCTCGAGGGGCGGCGGGCGGCGGACGTGGGGTGCGGGGCGGGCTTGCTCGCCGAGCCGCTGGCGCGGCTCGGGGCCCGGGTGACGGGGGTCGACCCGGCGCCCGAGAATGTCGCCGCGGCGCGCGCGCATGCGCTCGGCCAGGGGCTGGAGATCGACTATCGCGCCGGCGGGGTCGAGGCGCTCGACGGCCGGTTCGACCTCGTCACCTCATTGGAGGTGGTCGAACATGTCGCCGAGACCCGGACCTTCGTCCGGGGCCTCGCCGGCGCCCTCGCCGACGACGGCCTTCTCATCCTCTCGACTCCGAACCGCACGGCCCTGTCGAGGCTGATGCTGATCCTGATCGGCGAAGGCACCGGGCGGATCCCGAAGGGCACGCACGATTGGGAGAAATTCCTCTCGCCCGACGAGCTGTGCGCTTTGCTCACGGATTCGGGACTGGAAATCGTCGACTGCCACGGCCTCGCCTGGGGGCCCGCGCGCGGCTTCCATCTCTCCGACAACAAGTCGCTGGATTATTTCGTGACGGCGAAGCGGCCCTGAAATCCTCCCCGAGCTTGCTTGGGGAGGATTTCACCGTCCCGCGATGAACGCCGTCACGTCACGCCCGAACCGCACCGGCTCCTCGACGAACATGAAATGCCCGGCCTCGGGATATTCGAGGTAGCGCCCCCGCT
>JBEVDE010000394.1:0-9634 GCA_040514175.1 Allosphingosinicella sp.
GTGCCTCCTTAATTGGTGCCTGGCACCAATTTCTACGGGAGGGCGTGTTCCGCCGGGTCGAGCGGTAGAGCGATAATCCGGTGTCAGACACCGATTCAATTAATTCGGTGTCAGACACCGAATTATAAGCGGCGGTGTCAGACACCGAATTATAAGCGGTTGATTTCCCTAGAGCGCGTAATAAGCGATGTCGGCGAGGGCGACCTGGTCGAGGCGGGTGCCGGCCTCGTCGAAAATCTCGATCGCCTGGCGGTCCCAGCGCGTGCCGAGCGCGAGCTCGCCGCGGATCAGCTCGCGGGCGCTCCTCACCGCCTGGTACCAGGCGGCTTCCGCGTCGGGGAGCTTGAGCCCCTCCTCATCGTCGAGCCGGCCGCCGTCGCGGGCGAGGTGGAAATAATAATGGGGCATTGCGGAGGAACGCCGCAAGCCGTTGAAAGTACCGCCTAAAGAGGGTGGACGGGGGGTTAACCTTCTTTTTTCGCTTCGAGCCGGGGCGGCGGACGCAGCGGCCGCCGGCGCGGCTCAGCCGTCATATTCCAGCTTCGGATACCAGCTCGAGCCACGCCCGCCCGGGGTCCAGTCGAGCAATGTCCATAAGGGCGTCGGATCGGGCGCGAGGTGCGCGTCCTGGCCCGGATCGGCGGTTTCGGTCCCGCCCTCCGCGGCCCAGAACAGGCGGACCTCGTCGCCGGCGCGCCGCCACATGAGCACGGCCGCACCTTCCTCGCCGTCCTGGAGCGCACGATAGTCGCGGGCGAAATCGTCGCCCACGGTCTGGTAGAAAGCGAGGTTCGACCAGCCGCGCTCGCGCGCGAACGCCAGCTGCCGGGCGACCGGCGAGCGGCCCAGGATCGCGATTCCCATGCGCTGTTCGATGTCCGGCGCGGGGATGTCGAGCGAGCCGACGAACGAGGTGCACATCGGGCAGGGCCGCTCGCGTTCCGGGCCGAACCTCCAGAAGTAGGTGAACAAGGTGTCGTGCCGTCCGAACAGGTCGGCGAGGCCCAGCTCCCGGCCCTCGGAGTCGAGAAAGCGATACTCCCCGGCGACTCCGCCCGGCGGCAGCGCCCGGCGCATCTCGGCGACCCGCGCGATGTGCCGCCGAAGCTCGATCTCCTCCGCGAGCAGGGCGGTGCGCGCCTTGCGATATTCGGCGCTCTCATTGGGGAAGGGCTTGCTGCCCGCGGCGGCCATCTCGGCGGCGGGCTTGAGGTCAGGCATGTTCGTCGCTCCTTCGACTGGCCCCCGTCCCCACCGGCATCGGCCTTTACCGCCGAAGTCCGGCCTGACAAGCCGCCGCGCGATCCCGCAAGCCCTGCCGGGACCGGCCATGGCCGGGTTCGACACGGTATAAAGCAGGTAGGAACCCGGCCTGCATCCGGCCGGTTGGAGCCTCAGTTCATACCCCTGGCGGTGAAGAGGAAATCGAGATGACGGAAGCTTCGAGCGTTCAAAAGCATATGGAGGTCCGCGATTCGGACGGCGCGCATGTCGGGACCGTCGACGGAGTCGAGGGGGACCGGATCAAGCTCACCCGCACCGATTCGCCGGACGGCGAGCATCATTATGTCGGCCTCGACGCCGTCGAGCGGGTGGACGAGCATGTGCATCTCGCCGCCGGCGCCGCTTTGGCCTGAACCTCGCCGGGCGTGGCCGCTCCGTCGATAATCTGGCTCCGGCAGGATCTGCGGCTTCACGACCAGCCCGCCCTGGCCGCGGCGGCGCGCGAAGGGGCGGCGATCCCCGTCTACATTCTCGACGATTCGAGCCCGGGACGGTGGAAGACCGGAGCGGCGCAGCGCTGGTGGCTCCACCATAGCCTCGAGCGGCTTGACGAGGCGTTGCGGAAGCTGGGTTCCCGGCTGATCCTCCGCCGCGGCAGAGCGGACGTCGAGCTCGCCCGGCTCGCCGGGGAGACCGGGGCCGGCCGGGTCCATGCCACCCGGCATTACGAGCCCTGGTGGCGCGAAGCCGAACGGCGGGCCGGGGAGGCGCTTGACCTCGTGCTCCACGGCGGCAACGTCCTGGCGCCGCCCGAACAGGTGCGGACCGGCGCCGGCTCGCCCTACAAGATCTTCACGCCCTGGTGGCGGGCGCTCCAGGAGCAATTGCCTCCGGAGGCGCCCGTCGCGGCGCCCGGAGCGCTCCCGGGCCCGACAAGATGGCCGCGAAGCGACGATCTCTCCTCGTGGCGGCTGCTTCCGGCCCGCCCGAACTGGGCGAAGGGCTTCGAGGACGAATGGACCCCCGGGGAAGCGGGCGCGCTGGAGCGGCTCGAGGATTTCGCCGGCCGGGCGGGCGGCTATGCGCGCAGCCGCGACCGGCCCGGCGAGGAAGGGACCAGCCGCTTCTCGCCGCACCTCCATTTCGGCGAGCTGTCGGCGCGGCGCGTCTGGCACGCGCTTACCAGAGAGGCGGGGGAGAAGTTCCGCAAGGAGCTGGCCTGGCGGGACTTCTCGCACAACGTCATGATCGACCAGCCCGGCATCGGCGAGAAAGCCGGGCGGCCCGCCTTCGCGCATTTCCCCTGGCGCGAGGGCAAGGCGGCGGACGAGGATTTCGAGGCCTGGAGCCGGGGGCGGACCGGCTATCCGATCGTCGACGCCGGCATGCGGCAATTATGGGCGACGGGGTGGATGCACAACCGGGTCCGGATGATCGCCGCCTCGTTCCTGGTGAAGCATTTGCTGATCGACTGGCGGCGCGGGGCGGAATGGTTCTGGGACACTCTGGTCGACGCCGATTACGGCAACAACAGCCAGAATTGGCAATGGATCGCCGGCTCCGGAACCGACAGCCAGCCCTTCGGCAGGATCATGGCGCCGCTCGTCCAGTCCCGCAAATTCGACGCCGCTGACTATATCCGCAAATGGGTGCCCGAGATCGCGGGGTTGAGCGACGAAGCCATTCACGAGCCCGGCGACCCGCGCCCGGGCGACTATCCCGAGGCCCTGATCGGCCACCGGCCGGCCCGCGAGCGCGCGCTTGCGGCATCGGCCGGGCTCGCCGGGGCGGGCGGGGCGTGATGCCGGCGGCGACGCCCGA
The DNA here is from genome assembly GCA_040514175.1 of Allosphingosinicella sp. Taxonomy (GTDB): domain Bacteria; phylum Pseudomonadota; class Alphaproteobacteria; order Sphingomonadales; family Sphingomonadaceae; genus Allosphingosinicella. The sequence goes on from JBEVDE010000394.1 coordinate 3,046, forward strand.
CGGGCGCTACATCGTCGTCGACGGCCGCCTGTGGCGGGCCAGCAATCCCGGGCTCGCGGCCGAGGCGAGGCAGGCGCTGGTCGACGAGCTGATGGCGGCGAGGCGGGCGGTGAAGGCGGCGCTGGGCGCCGGCGATTCGAAAGCCTTGAAGACGGCCCGGTCGCGGGTCCAGGCCGCCAAGGAAGCGCTCGGCGAGCGGGGCCCGGTCTGGTGGGAGGACGGAGCCCCGGACCTCAACCGGCGAAGGATCGAGAACACGCCTTATGCGCGATGGTGGCAGGGGAAGCGGAGCGCCCGCTCCGGCTGATTCCTCTCCCCAGCGGCCTTTCCATCGGCTAATCGCGAGCCTGAATCGTCGTTCCAAGTGAAAAGGCCGCCGTCATGATCGCCGTCATTCTTGCCGCTGCGCTCGCTTCCGCGCCGGCCCCCGCTTTGGCGGACATCGGCCCGGAGCCGGCGATGGAGGAATTCGCCGCGCTCGCCGAGGCCGCGCTCGCGCGCAAGCTGGACCGGCCGGAGAAGAAGATGATTTTCGAATGGCCCTACCGGCTGGTGGCCGGCCCCGCCGGCTATTACACCTGCGGACGGGTCCATGGGCGCCGGGGGCAGGGACGCCAGGAAGTCTGGGTGTCGGCGGTGGTCGCGCACGGGCAGGCGGTCGATGCGCAATGGTCGACCAAGAACGGAATGCTCGCCTGGATGTGCAAGAAGGAAGTGAAGAAGGGCAATCTCGTCCCGCGGTGATCGGGTCGACCTGGGCTCGTTCCCTGCCGGGGGCGAAGTACCTCCGCGCCGCGCCGACGCACAATTCCCACTTCCCCGGCTGACTAACATGTTCCGTGACTCTTTCGCCGTCGTGCACAATATCGTGCCGAGGGGGGAATGATGACGAACCGATTTTCGCGGACCGTGGGGTGGATTGCCCTGACAGCGCTGGCCGCGCTCGCGGCGGGTCTGGGATTCGTTCTGTTCGGCGCAATTGGAAAAGGTGTCGAGCCTTGGGCCCGCTGGGCGTTGGTCGCGGTCATCGCGGTGGCCCTGGCCGCAGCCTGGCTCTCCCGGCCGGATCGGTCGACGGAACGCGGCGGGCAGTGGGGCCTGCGCGATCCCCAATTTGTCGGCTTCGCCGCTCTGGCGCTGCTCACCACCTTCAGCGTGTCGGTGGATTTGATCGCGCAGTTTCAACCGAGAAACGCCGTCGAAGACGAGCCCAGGCAGATCCAGATGACGACCCAGCGCACCGAAGGAAAGGTCGACAAGATACTCGGGATCGTCGCTGAACCCCCAGCCGCGGTCACGCGGAAGAAGTATGAGGGCATTTGGGGTCGCGACAATTGCACGATCCGGTTCAAGCTGAAGATCGATGGCGACTCGCTTACACTGGTAGGGCTGAAGCAGCCTTCCGGCACCGCTCCCTATCGTCTCGACGCGACGATCGTCGGCGAAACCGATGTCAGCATCTCCACAAAGGGCGAGAACGGCAAAGCGCGAGGAGCGGCCGGGCGATTCCAATATGAAGAAAGCGGCCGGTTCAGACGGCTTCACTGGTGGGACGACAAGGCCGGGGAGGATCCGACGGTGCTCGAGGATTGCGGTCCCCCAGCGGAGGAGAAAGCAGCATGACCGGAATCGCGAGCAAGGCTGCGATAATGATCACAATCCTGCTTTCCCTCGCGATGCCCGTACAGGCTCAGCAACGCCCGGATTGGCTCAAGCAATTTTCCTGGTCCGAAGTGCAGCGCCTCAACGATCGAATCGATTATTTCTCGAAGCGCGACAAAGTTTCCCGGGCGGCCTTGGCGACGATCGCCGAATCCGTCGGGCTTTCCGGTTCCGTGCCGACGGCGGCCCGAGTGATCGAGGCGGTGGATATGCTTTCCAGGGAAGCGGCGAAACTCAAACAGGATTTGGCCGCGATGGAGCGCCAGATCCGGACCCTCAAGGATGCGAGGGTTCGAGAGCCCGCGCTCGAGGCCCTGGGGCGGGCGAACGCCGCTTTCGAGCGCGGAGATTTCGACACCGCGGATCGCGAGTTCAAGCAAATCGAGGCGCTCCGCTGGGCCCAGGTCGAGGGCGGCACAGGCACCTGGTCGGACGCTCTTGAAGCGCAAATCAAGATCGCGCGCCTGCGCTATCGATTCGACGAAGCGACAAGCCTGGCTCGCCGCAAAGCCGCCCAGGCCAACCTGCAAGGCAGGCAGCTCAGGCAAATCGAATGGGAGGCCTTGATATCCGCCGGCCACAGCCAGGAGCGCAAAGCCGAGGTTACCGGCGAGATCGCCGCCCTCCGGAGCGCAGAACAAATCTATGCGGTCGATCTCGCAGGCTTTCTGAGGTCGGACGACGACAGTGCGAAGCGCTACGTGCGGATGCTGCTCCTGGGCGAAGTGAAGGGACGGATCGCGAGCAAAATGGCGAGCGGCGCGGAATCGATGGCCGTATTTCAGGAGTCGAACAACCTGCTCGATCAATACATAGTTTATGCGCGAGCTAGTAAGTGCAACGACTGCCTCGCTGCCAGCCTGTCAGCGCTGATCCACAATGTTTCAGCGTTGATGTACCGTACTCGAGATACAAAACATCTGAAATCAGTAGAGAAATATCTAGGAGATTCCCGGGTTTTTGATTCCAATGTGCCATATTATTATCGTTACGGAATGCATTATGCTATGGCCAACTTGTATTCTCGAGTCGGTGAAATTCGTCCGCGGGTGGAGGATTTTGAACGGGCCGAGCGGCACGCCAAAGACTCGATCGCTTCACTTGTTGGCAGCGAGATGGCCGAGCTTAACGAGGAAGCCGCTCTGGGTTCGAAATTCCTGCTCGCCGACATATACAGGATCCGCGGCGAGGTCCTTAAAGATACGACTTACGACCTGAAGGCGCGCGATGCGCTACTCGCTCTGATCCCGGAATATCAGCGACTGAATCGACCTCATCGAGTGGCCGATCTGCAGAAACGCCTGGGGGCCGTCCTTCACGGCATGGCGGCGAAATCGCACGACTGCGCAGTGATCCGCCGGGCGGGCGCCGCGATCAGGGAAGCCAACAGGCTGATGTCTCCGCGCGACGAACCGAATGAATATGCCGGAGTCCTGCTGATGCTCGAGACCAATCGGGGACTCGAGCTGGCCTATTGCCGGTGAAGCAGCGCGGGGCCGGGCAGGTCGCATCCGAGTGGAAATGCAGGTCCGGCTCCGGATCGGTTGGGGACACGTGCTTTTCGCGAAAAAAGCTCGTGTCCCCATTTCGGTCAGACCGGGAGGAGAATTCCGGTCAGCGGGCGTCGACGAGGACGATCTCGGCGTCTTCGGTAGCCACGATCGTCAGCTTCTCCTCGCCGGTCACCGCGATCCCGTCGCGGGGCTCGGCGCGGCGGCCGTTGACGAGGATCGCTCCGCCGACGGCGACGAGATAGACGTGGCGGGCCGGGTCGAGGCTCAGCTCGGCCGTCTCGTCCTTTTTCAGGGTCGCTCCGAGGACCCGGGCGGCGGCGTTGATCCTGAGGGCCTCGCCATCCTCCGCGAAGCCGCTCGCCAAAGCAACGAAAGTGCCGGCGCGGTCGTCCTTCGGGAACTGGCGGGCGCCCCAGCCGGGCTCGGCGCCGGGCCTGTCGGTGTGGATCCAGATCTGGAACAAGGTGGTCGCCACGTCCTCGAGATTATATTCGGCGTGGCGCACCCCGGTGCCGGCCGACATCACCTGGACGTCGCCAGCCGCGGTGCGGCCCTTGTTGCCCATCGAATCCTGGTGGGTGATCGCGCCCTCGCGGACGTAGGTGATGATCTCCATGTCCGAATGGGGATGGGGCGGGAAGCCGGAGCGGGCGGCGATCGCGTCGTCATTCCAGACCCGGATGGAGCCCCAGCCCATGCGGGCGGGCGCGTGATAATCGGCGAAGGAGAAATGGTGGCGGGCGTCGAGCCAGCCATGGTCGGCATGGCCGAGGGTGGCGAAGGGGCGGATGTCGATCATTTCGGGTCTCCTGGTATCTTAATCCTCCCCGGCATTTGCCGGGGAGGGGGACCACCCGAAGGGTGGTGGTGGGGTTCTTCGGGGGTTGGAAGAACCCCTCCACCAGGCTTCGCCTGGTCCCCCTCCCCGCGAAATCGCGGGGAGGATTTTTGATCAGATCAAGCCTTCGGCGCGAAGCGTCTCCTGCACCGCGGGGCGCGCGGCGATGCGGTCGAGATAGGCCGCGAGCCCGGGCCAGCGGCCGATGTCGATCGCGTGCAGCTTCGTCCAGTTCAGGACGGCGAAGGCGTAAGCGTCGAGGATCGAGAAGCGCTCGCCGAGGAAATAGGGACCGTCGCCGATTTTCTCCTGGAGATAGTCGAACTTCTTGCCGAGCGCCTCGCGGGTGGCCTGCTTGAAGGAATCGGGCGTGGCCGGGTTCCACAGCGGGCCGAAGCCCTTGTGGAGCTCGGTGGTGATGAAGTTCAGGCCTTCGAGAAGCCGGTAGCGCTCGATTCCGGAGGCGGGAATGGCGAGCTCCGAATGGGGCGCGAGATCCGCCAGATATTGCAGGATGACCGCATTCTCGGTGAGCACCTCTCCGTCGTCGAGCCGAAGCGTCGGAACGGCGCCCTTCGGGTTGACGTCGGTCAGCTTCTCGCCGTCGTCGGTGACCTTGTCGGGGAAGCGCACGTTGGCGAGCTCGATCGGCAGGCCGGCCTCGCGGGCGACGATATGGGGGGCCTGCGAGCAGGCGGCGGGGGCGTAATAGAGCTTCATCCTCATTCTCCTTCGAAGCGGAATATGGTGACTGGTGTGCGAAAGTCCTCCCCGCGATTTCGGGGGGAGGGGGACCACCCGAAGGGTGGTGGAGGGGTTCTCCGGGGGCAGAAAGAACCCCTCCACCAGGCTTCGCCTGGTCCCCCTCCCCGGCAAATGCCGGGGAGGATTTCAGGCCGCCAGCGGCAATTCTTGGGCGGCGAGGCCGCGCAGCGCTTCCACCGCCTCGGCGATGGACGCGGCCGCGGCGTCGGGTCCGAAGGCGAGCTTCTCGACGCGGACGAAGGTCGGATCGTCGAGGCCGATGAAGCCGAGCAGGGTGCGCAGATGCGGCTCCTGGCTGTCCATCGCCGCCGCCGGGCCGCTGCTGTAGAGGCCGGCGCGGCTTTCGATGACGATCGTCTTCTTGCCCTTGAGCAGGCCTTCGGGGCCGGCTTCGGAATAACGGAAGGTGATTCCGGCGCGGGCGACATGGTCGAACCAGGCCTTGAGCGTCGAGGCCATCCCGAAATTGTACATCGGCGAGCCGATGACGACGAGGTCGGCCGCCTTCAGCTCGGCGACCAGCGCGTCCGAGAGTGCGAGCGCCTCGCGGGCAGCGGCGGTCTCCGCCTCGCCGCCGCGGATCGCGACGGTGGTTTCGGCGGTGAGATGCGGGACCGGGTCCGAGCCGACGTCGCGACGGACGATGCGGACCGGGCCGCGGCCGCGAAGGATCGCCTCGAGCTCACGGGTCAGCCGGCGCGAGACGGAGGAGTCGCCGGTGGCGGCGCTGTCGATGATGAGTACGTTGGTCATGGTCTGCCTCCTCAAACTTGATAAGGGCCATGTAAGCCTCTAGAACCGTTGCTTGTACCCGTGCACTCCGCACTATGGTGTTGCTGATTATGGAACGCTCCTCGGTCGATCTGCTCGACGTCCTCGCCTTCGTCCGGGTGGTAGAGACGGGCGCCTTCAGCCGCGCCGGCGAACGGATGGGGATGTCGAAGTCGATCCTCAGCCGGCGGGTGGCCCGGCTCGAGGAGCAACTCGGCGCCCGGCTACTGACCCGGACGGCGCAGGGGGCGCAGCCGACCGAGGTCGGCCAGGCCTATTTCGAGCGGGCCTCGAACATCCTCGCCGATCTCGAGGCGGCCGAAGAGGTGGTGGCGGAGGCCGTGACCCAGGTCGCCGGGCCGGTGCGGCTGTCGGCGCCTTTGTCCTTCGGGGTCGAGCATCTCGCTCCGGCCCTGGCCGAGTTCGCCGAATTGCATCCGCGGGTCGAGCTCGACATTTCGTTCGACGACCGGCCGGTGGATTTGGCGGCGGGCGGCTTCGACCTTGCGGTGCGGATCGGCGCGCTCAAGGACAGCGCTCTGGTCGCCCGGCGGATCGCTCCGGTCCGGAAGGTGCCGGCGGCGAGCCCGGCCTATCTCGACGCGCGCGGCCGGCCGGAGCATCCGCGCGACCTCGCCCATCACGACATATTGCTCTACGCCAACGAGCAGTGGCGCTTCCGGGTCGACGGCAAGTGGGATTATGTGCGGGGGCGTCCGAGGCTTCGCGCCGACAATGGCGAGATGCTTCGCGCCGCGGCGGAGGCGGGGCTCGGAATCTGCATCCTGCCCAGCTTCATCGCCGCGCCGGGCTTCGAGCGGGGCACGCTCGAGCCCCTGCTTCGCGATTACCCGCTCGAGGAGGGCGCCCTGCATGCGGTGATGCCGCCGGGGCGGGCGACGACGGCGCGGGTGCGGGCCCTGGTCGATTTTCTCGTGGTTCGTTTCGGGCCGGAGCCCGAATGGGATCCGTGCTGGATTCATTCGCCGGGATGACGGGAAAGGTCGAGGGTGGACGCGTTTCCACCACGCGCTAAAGC
>JBEVDE010000123.1:0-2608 GCA_040514175.1 Allosphingosinicella sp.
GAGGTCGCGACCTTCTACACGATGTTCAACCTTCGCCCGGTCGGCCGCTTCCACGTCCAGGTCTGCGGCACCACGCCCTGCATGCTGCGCGGCTCTGACGACGTCTTCGCGGCCTGCAAGGCGAAGGGGATGAGGAAGGGGCAAACCACTGCGGACGGCCTCTTCACCCTCTCTGAGGTGGAGTGCCTCGGCGCCTGCGCCAACGCGCCGATGGTCCAGATCAACGACGACAATTACGAGGATCTGACCTTCGAGACGACGACCGCGATCCTGGAGGCGCTGGCGCGCGGCGAGATGCCCAAACCCGGACCGCAGGGCGTGAACCGCCGCACCAGCGATCCGGAGGGTGGAGTGACAAGCCTGCCGGAGATGGTGAGCGAGAATCACGATTATCGCGGGGAATGGTCCTGATGGAGCAGTTCCTTCCCGTCGCAATCGGCCTGGTCGTCCTGGTCGTCGCCCTCAAGATGCTCAAGGGCATGGTGAAGCTGGTGGCGCTCGTCGTCATCGTCGCGCTGGTGGCCACGGCTTATTTCGGAATGGGCGCCTGATGCTCGAGGACAAGGATCGCATCTTCACCAACCTCTACGGCTTCCAGGACTGGGGGCTGAAGGGCGCGCGGGCGCGGGGCGACTGGGACGATACCAGGGCGCTGATGGCCGTCGGCGAAGACGCCATCATCGACGAGATCAAGAACAGCGGGCTCAGGGGCCGCGGCGGGGCGGGCTTCCCGACCGGCATGAAATGGTCGTTCATGCCCAAGGCGCCGACGCCCGGACGGCCCAATTTCCTGGTCATCAACGCCGACGAATCCGAGCCCGGATCGTGCAAGGACCGGGAGATCATCCGCCACGATCCGCACAAATTGATCGAAGGGGCCCTGATCGCGGGCTTCGCGATGCGGGCCCGGGCCGGCTACATCTACATTCGCGGCGAGTTCATCCGCGAGGCGCAGACGCTCGAGGCCGCTGTCCAGCAAGCCTATGACGCCGGCCTGCTCGGCAAGAATGCGGCCAAGTCGGGCTATGATTTCGACCTCTTCGTCCACCGCGGCGCCGGCGCCTACATCTGCGGCGAAGAGACGGCGATGCTCGAGAGCCTCGAGGGCAAGAAGGGGATGCCCCGCCTCAAGCCGCCCTTCCCGGCGGGGGCGGGCCTCTACGGCTGCCCGACGACGGTCAACAACGTCGAGTCGATCGCCGTCGTCCCGACCATCCTTCGCCGCGGCGCGAGCTGGTTCAAGGGCATCGGGCGGGAGAAGAACGAGGGCACCAAGCTTTTCCAGATCTCCGGCCACGTGAACCGGCCCTGCGTCGTCGAGGAGGCCATGTCGGTGCCCTTCCGCGAGCTGATCGACCGCCACGCCGGCGGCATCCGGGGCGGCTGGGACAATCTCCTCGCCGTCATCCCGGGCGGCTCCTCGGTGCCGCTCGTCCCGGCGCACGAGATCATCGATGCGCCGATGGATTTCGACGGGCTGAAGGACCTCGGCTCGGGCCTCGGCACCGCGGCGGTGATCGTCATGGACAAGTCGACCGACGTGGTGAAGGCGATCAGCCGGATCTCCTATTTCTACAAGCATGAGAGCTGCGGCCAGTGCACCCCCTGCCGCGAGGGCACCGGCTGGATGTGGCGGGTGATGGAGCGGCTCGTCGAGGGCAATGCCGAATTGCACGAGATCGACACGCTCTGGGACGTCACCAAGCAGGTCGAGGGCCACACCATCTGCGCCCTGGGCGACGCCGCCGCCTGGCCGATCCAGGGCCTGATCCGCCATTTCCGGCCGGAGCTGGAGCGGCGGATCAACGAGCGCCGGGGCCGGACGCTGGAGGCCGCGGAATGAGCGGCCGCCTGATCCTGCTGGCCGCCGCCCTGGCCGCTCTGGCGCCCGCCCAGGCCGCCGCGAAGCCCGATTCGGCGCCGATCTCCTCGCCGGTCGACCTCAGGACCCTGCATGTCCTCGCCGACTGCCTGGTCGACCGGTACGAGCGCGACGTTCGCCGGCTGCTGGCGATGGATTATCGCGCTTCCGGCTACGACGATGCGCTTCGGACCCTCAACCGGACGGGCTCGAGCTGCGTTCCGTTCGCGTTCGGGAGGCTTCGCTCGTCGCGGGTCCTCGTCGTCGGCGCCTTGGCCGAACAGCTGTTGCCCAGGACTCTGAACGGCAGCCCGCTCGCCGATCGAGTCGCCGCGGTTCCGGGCGGCCCGGCCGTGGTGGCGCGCGACGAGGGTGAGTATCTGGGGCTGTGCGCGGTCCGGACGATGCCGGAAGAGGTCGCGGCCCTGCTCGCGACCCGGCCGGCGGGCGAGGAGGAGCGGCTCGTCATCGGCCGGCTCATCCCCAGGCTCGGCCCGTGCGTCCGTGCCGGAGCCGCCGCCCGGGTCAACGGCGCGGGCCTGCGCGCGCTGGTGGCGCTGGCCGCCTATCGCCTCGCCTCGATGGAAAAGCCGCCTGTGTTGCGGCCGGTGGGAAGCTGAGCCAATGCCCCTAGTCAAAGTCGACGGCGTCGATATCGAGGTCCCCCAGGGCGCGACCGTCCTTCAGGCGTGCGAGGAGGCGGGGAAGGAGATCCCGCGTTTCTGCTACCATGAAAGGCTGTCGATC
>JBEVDE010000137.1:0-5448 GCA_040514175.1 Allosphingosinicella sp.
AGGCTGGGGCCCCGGCGGGTGATGAGCACCCGAGCCTTTCACTCACTGGGGCCCCAGCCTGCGCTGGGGCGACGGGCAGCAGGCCGTCCATCTAAAAATAGCCTTCCTGCTTCTTGCGCTCCATGCTGGCCGCGCCGTCATGGTCGATGGCGCGGTTCTGGCGCTCGGACGTGGTCGCGATCTGCATCTCGCGAATGACCTGGGGCAGGGTCGTCGCCCGGCTCTCGACCGCGCCGGTCAGCGGGTAGCAGCCCAGGGTCCGGAACCGCACCGAACGCTGGACAGGCACCTCGCCGTCGCGAAGCGGGAAGCGGTCGTCGTCGACCATCAGGATCATGCCGTCGCGAACCACCGTCGGCCGCAGCGCCGCCAGATAGAGCGGGACGATCGGGATGTCCTCGGCCTGGATATATTGCCAGACGTCGAGCTCGGTCCAGTTGGACAGCGGGAAGACCCGCATCGTCTCGCCTCGCGACGTCCGGGCGTTGTAGAGCGACCAAAGCTCGGGCCGCTGGTTCTTCGGATCCCAGCGATGCTGGGCCGAGCGGAAGCTGAAGATGCGCTCCTTGGCCCGGCTCTTGTCCTCGTCGCGGCGGGCGCCGCCGAAGGCCGCGTCGAAGCCGTGCAGGTCGAGGGCCTGGCGAAGCCCTTCGGTCTTCCACATGTCGGTGTGGAGGCTGCCATGGTCGAACGGGTTGATGCCGAGGCGCTCCGCCTCCGGATTGCGATGGACGATCAGCTCGACCCCCGCCTCGCGCGCGACCCGGTCGCGCAGCGCGTACATGTCGCGGAACTTCCAGGTCGTGTCGACATGGAGGAGCGGGAAGGGCGGCGGCGCCGGGAAGAAGGCCTTGCGCGCGAGGTGAAGCATCACCGCGCTGTCCTTGCCGATCGAATAGAGCATCACCGGACGCTCGGCCTCGGCGACGACTTCGCGAAGGATGTGGATGCTCTCCGCCTCGAGCTGCTGGAGATGGGTGAGGCCCCGGCGGAGGAAGGTGGCGGGGGCGTTCATGCGGCGGCCCGAAGTTCTATCCGGGCGCGTTCACGGGCGACCCGGCCGATCACGACCGTCACCGGCGCCCCCGGAGGAAGCGAGTCGGCGAGGCCGGCGACGGTCGTGATGGTTCCGCTCACCTGCGCCTGGGCGGGGAGGGTCGCGGAGGCGATCGCCACCGCAGGCGTGTCGGGGGCGAGGCCGGCGGCGATCGCCGAAAGGGCGAACTCGCCGAGCGTGGCGCGCGGCATGTAGACGATGGTGGTCGCCGCCGGGTCGGCGATGGCGCCCCAGTCGAGGTCGCGCGGCAGCCTGCCGTCGGCGCCGTGGCCGGTGACGAACTGGATCCGCCGGGCCTCGCGCCGCTCGGTCAGCGAGAAGCCGAGCGAAGCCGCGGCGCCTTGGGCGGCCGAGATGCCGGGAACGATCGTCACCTCGATTCCGGCCGCCCGGCAGGCCTCGATCTCCTCGGTGGCGCGGCCGAAGACGAGGGGGTCGCCGCCCTTGAGTCGAACGACGGTCTCGCCCGCCAGTGCGAGCGCGACCATCCGCGCATTGATGTCGGACTGGCGGCAGGAGGGGCCGCGGCCGGTCTTGCCGACCGCAACCCTTTTCGCCTCGCGCCGCGCAAGCTCGAGAATATCGGGGCCGACGAGATCGTCGTAGAGGATGATCGTCGCCGACTGGAGCGCGCGCACCGCCTTCAGGGTGAGCAATTCGGGATCGCCCGGACCGGCGCCGACCAGGGTGACCCGGCCCTCGCGGCGGGGGCGCGGCTCGAACCGGGATTCGGTTCCGTCGGGTTCGCCGCCGCCCCAGGCGCGCTCGACGAAGTCCTCCCAGAAGGCGCGGCGGTCGCCAAAGCACTTTACTTGTTCCTTGAGGCGCGGGCGCAGCGTCTGCGCCGCCTTCGCCCAGTCGGACAGACGGAGGGGCAGAACCGCCTCGATCCTCGCCCGGATCGACTGGCCGAGCATCGGCGCGGCGCCGCCGGTCGAGATGGCGAGGACGATCGGCGAGCGGTTGACGATGGTTCCGAACTGGACGTCGCAAAGCTCCGTCCGGTCGATGATGTTGACCGGCGCTCCGGCCGCCCGTGCCGCGGCGGCGAAGCGCTCCGCCTCTTCGTTGCTGCCCGGATCGGCGACGGCGAGCGCGGCGCCGTCGAGATCGGCGGGAGTCCAGCCGCGCCGCTCGACATGGAGCGCGGCCAGCGCCTCGAATTTTTCCGTTTCGCCCTCCTCGCCGACCAGGACCAGAACCTCGGCGCCGGCGGCGGCGAGCAGCTCCGCCTTCCACAGCGCCCCGTCGGAGATCCCCGCGACGACGGCCTTGCGGCCGGCCAGCCGGTGGAAGAGCGGAAGCGTGGCGAGCGGCGCGATCCGCGCCGGCACGGCCCGGGGCTCGCGCTGGGGAAGGCGCAGGGCGCGGGTCATGCCGCCTTGCTCCGGACCAGGCGGCCGTCGGGGCCGACATGGAGGCCGCATTCCCTGGCCTCGTCATTCTCCCACCACCAGCGGCCCGCGCGCTCGGGCTCGCCCGGGGCGACGGCGCGGGTGCAGGGCTCGCAGCCGATCGAAGGATAGCCCTGGGCGTGGAGGGCGTTCACCGGAACGCCTTCGGCGGCGCAGAAATCGGCGACCCGCTCGCGGGTCCAGTCGTACAGGGGCGCGAACTTGATCAGCGCGCGCTCCGGGTCCCAGGAGGCGAGCTCGACGGCGGCCCGGCCGGCCGACTGGCCGGACCTCAGCCCGGTCACCCAGGCCGCGGCGCCGGCCAGCGCCCGGCCGAGCGGCTCGACCTTGCGGACCTGGCAGCAGCCGAGCCGCGCCGCCTTCGATTCGTAAAAGCCGTCGATCCCGCTGGCGGCGACGAAGCCGGCGAGCGCCTCGCCGTCCGGGTGCCAGGAGCGGATGCGCGCGCCGTAGCGCGATTCCGTCTCCGCCCAGACCTTGTAGGTCGACGGGAAGAGCCGGCCGGTGTCGAGAGTCGCCACCTCGATGTCGAGCCCGCGCGTGAAGATGAGGTGAGCGACGGCCTGGTCCTCGAGGCCGAAGCTGGTGGTGAAGACGATCCGTCCGTCGACCCCCGCCCGAAGCGCCTCGAGCCGGTCGCCCGGAGGCTCGGCGGCGGCCCGCGCGGCAAGGCGGGTGAAGGCGTTCACGCCCCGGCCCGGAGCGGCGCGGACCGGCTGGACCGAAAAGCTCGAAACAGGGTCACAATTAGAATTTCCTTCTAATACGTTTGGAAGTGCCGCAACTTCCTTCCGGTCGCGAATTCATCCAATCCGCGCTCTGAAAAGCCAAGTTATCCGCCAAAAAGGGCGGGTTCAATGGGAGGCGGCAAAAGACGCTATTATTGCCGGGCCGTTCGGGATATTAGAATATTATACTCAAACCCGGGTTGAGATTAGATGGACGGCACCGACCTCAAGATTTTGGCCATCCTGCAGGAGGATTGCTCGGTGTCGGTCGGCGAGATCGCCGGCCGGGTCGGGCTGTCGCAGACGCCCTGCTGGCGCCGGATCCAGCGACTCGAGGAGAGCGGCGTGATCCGCCGGCGGGTGGCGCTGCTCGATCCGCAGGCGATCGGCCTCGGCCTCACCGTCTTCGTCGAGATCGAGACGGGCGACCACAGCAAGGCCTGGCTCGACCGCTTCGCCGAGTCCGTCCTCGCCATGCCCGAGGTCATGGAGGTCCACCGGATGGCCGGCGACGTCGACTATCTGCTCCGGGTCGCCGTCGCCGACATGACCGCTTATGACGATTTCTACCGGCGGCTGATCGCCGGACTACCGATGAAGAACGTGACCTCCCGCTTCGCCATGGAGCTGGTCAAGGGCACCACCGCTTTCCCCCTCTCCGCCGGCGCCGTGCGCGGGCGTTCGGGCAAGGCGAGTCCGGATCCGGACCAGGGAGTATCGGATCCGGTTGCCGCCGGAGCCGCACCAGCCCCTCTCCCGCGGAAAGCGGGAGAGGGGAATGGAAGGCCGGATTGACAGGCCTATCGTGCTGCTGAATGAGGCCGGGAGGCCGGTCGGAGCGTTAGAGGCGCGTGCCACGTTATTATTTCAATGTGTCGTGCAACGGCTACGAATCGACCGACGTCGTCGGCGAATCCTGCCCGAACGACGTCGCGGCGCGGAGCGGGGCGCTTCGGGTGGCGAGCGCGGTGCTTCAAAAGAGGCTTCTCGCCGAGGAGCTTTCCGACGACGGCTGGATCGAGGTCGAGGATGAACGGCACCGCCCGGTGCTCCGGCTGCCGCTTCGAGCGGCGGCTTATTAAGGCTACCCGTCATTCCGGCGAAGGCCGGAATCCATGAACGCTGATGCTGATAATGGACGCGATAAGTCTTCCGCCCGGATCTCCACTTTCCGTGTTCATGGATCCCGGCCTTCGCCGGGATGACGGTGGGCACGACCCGCCACTTGATCGCCCCGGCCATCCGGCCCACATCCAGCTTATGCTCATCCAGACCGAAGCCACGCCCAATCCCTCGACCCTCAAGTTCCTGCCCGGGCTTCGGGTGATGGAATCGGGGACCCGCGATTTCGCGACTCCCGAGGACGCCGAGGTGTCGCCGCTCGCCGAGGCGATCTTCTCGACCGGGGAGGTCGAAGGCGTGTTCTACGGACGCGACTTCATCTCCGTCACCGCCGCGCCCGGAGTCGAGTGGAGCGCCCTCAAGCCGGAGATATTGAGCCTCCTGCTCGACCATTTCTCGAGCGACGCGCCTCTGTTCCGGGCCGCTTCGGCGGCCGGGATCGAGGTGGCCGGCGACGAGGATTATGGCGAGGATCCGGCCGACGCCCCGCTCGTCGCCGAGATTCGCGAGCTGATCGAGACGAGGGTGAGGCCCGCCGTCGCCCAGGACGGCGGCGACATCGTCTATCGCGGCTTCCGCAACGGGACCGTCTATCTGGCGCTTCACGGCGCCTGCGCGGGCTGCCCCTCCTCGACGATGACCCTGAAGCAGGGGATCGAGAGCCTGCTCAAACATTATGTGCCCGAGGTCGAGGCCGTCGAGGCGGTTTGACCTCCGCCGTCATGCTGAACTTGTTTCAGCATCCAGTTTCGAGCAGCAGTGCGGGTGGAGGCCTGGACCCTGAACCAAGTTCAGGGTGACGGTCGCGACTCTCACCAACGTCTGTGCCCTTCATCCCATGATCCTCGTCATCGAAACCGCCACCGCCGCCTGCTCCGCCGCGCTCGTCGAGGGGGACATTCTGATCGACGAGCGCCACGAGCTGGTCGGACGCGGCCATGCGGAGCGGCTGGTGCCGATGATCGAGGCGCTCCTCGCCGGCCGGCGGCCGGGCTCGATCCTGGTCGACTGCGGCCCCGGGAGCTTCACCGGCCTGCGCGTCGGCCTCGCCGCCGCGCGGGCCGTCGCCGTCGGTGCGGGCCAGCCGGTGGTGCCCGGGGTGAGCCACGATGCGATCGCCATCGGG
>JBEVDE010000225.1:0-5477 GCA_040514175.1 Allosphingosinicella sp.
TGAGCGGCCACCAGAAGCGGTCGAGCGACTCGTCCTCCAAGGCGGGCGGAAGGCTCGGGAACGGCCCCGGCTCGGCGGCGAGGCTCGTCCAGACCAGGCCGGCCCGGTCGAGGCTCGGGAGCGCCTTCGCCGGGACTCCGGGAAGCTCGGCGCCGGGAATTGCGAGGCAGGCGCCGCCCCGCCCGAACCGCCAGCCATGATAGGGGCAGGCGATCGCTCCGGCCTCGAGCCGGCCGAGCGAGAGCGGCGCGCCGCGGTGCGGGCAGCGATCGTCGAGGACGAACGGGCCCTCGCCGTCGCGGGCGACGACCAGCCTGCGCCCCATCAGGGTCGCCGCGACCGGACGGGCGCCGAGAGCCGACGAGAAGGCGACCGGGTGCCAGCCCGAAGCGACCGCGGCCGGCCAGCGGCTCACCATCCTTTCTTCACCATCATCGGCACGGCGAAGCGTTTCAGAAGCGTAGCGAGGATCGCCACCGCCCTGCCCCGCGCCGGCGACAGATGCGCCGCGTGATAAGCGTTCCATTCGATGATCCCCCGCGCTCCGCGCATCCGCTTGAAATGCCCCGCTCCGGCCGAGCCGTGAAGCCGCCAGCCGGCCTCGAGCGCCCGCTCCGCGAACATCCAGCACGCCATCCGGTACAGCCCTTCCCGCTGCGGCCGAGCGGTGTCGTAGCCGACCACCGGCGGGGTCATCACCCCTTCCCGCTCCCACATGCCCGCCACCGCCATGATCGTGCCGGCCTCTTCGCGCGCGACTCGATAGGAGATCATCCCGGACCGCGCCGAGGCCTGGATGAAGAGCGGCGAAAGGATCGGATTGAGCTCGGAATATTTGCCGACGTAGAGCAAGGCGTAGAGCTCGGCGATCCGCCTCGCATCGCCGTCTTCGACCCGTTCGAGGTCCGAAATGGCGAGCGGAGAGCGGGCGACGAGGCGGCGGTCGTTGCGGTAATCGCGCCTCGGCCGCCAGTCGCGGGCGAGATCGTCGACGACCCAGATCTGGCGGCTCGGGACCAGGATCCAGCCGTCGGCCTCCAGCGCCTCGCGAAGCCCGGGCGCGGACCAGTCGTCGATCGAGCGGATTCCGAGCAGATGGTCCGGATAAGCGGCGGCGAGCGCCCGGCGCGCCGCCTCGACGCCCTCGCCGCGCCAGCCGCCGTGAAGGTTGGTCGACAGCATCCAATTGCCGAGATGGACGATGCGGTTGATCCGGGCCGCCCTCAAGAGCCGGTCGAGGCCGGCGAGCGCGATTCGGGACGGACCGGCGATCCAGCCTGAGTCGACCAGGTCGAGCTCGGCCCGGGCGTAGAGCACATAGGCGCTGTGCGGGCTGCAGACATAGCTTCCGCCGATCGCGCCGTCGTCGACCGTGACCGGCATCGTCCGGCCGGCCACTTCCATCGTCGAGAGCCGCGTGGCGACGTTGGTCACCATCGCCGGAGCGCCGCTTTTCGCCATTTCGTCGAGCATGGCGAGGGTCACTCGAACGCCTCGCCATTCCATTCGATGTCGTCGGTCGTCTCGCTGGCCGGGCCGCGCAGCCGGGCCGCCCCCGCCAGAGCGAAGCGCGCCGCGTCGAGCAGGACTCCGGCGACGGGGAGCCGGTCGCGGGGCCTTCCGACCGAGTCCCGGCCCTGTCGCCAGACCGCCCGAAGCCGGCCGAAACTCCCGCCGGCGAGGGCGGCGGGGACTCCCATCAGCGCCATCGCCGGCGAAAGATAGCGGATCGTCCCGGCCGGAGGCGGGGCAAGCTCGCTTTGGCCGAGAAGGGCGCGGGCGAGCGCCGCAGAGCCGTCGACCAGGTGGAGGCCGCTGACCGCCCGGGGATTGCACTCGACCGGAGCCGCCCGGCCGTCCGCCCCGACGATGACGTCGTAGGAAAGCTGGCCGTCGCCGCCGACCCTTGCGGCGATCCGGCGCGCCATCTCGACGAGAGCCGGCGAATCCACCGCCTCGAACGCATAAGCGGCGGAGCGGCCGTGCCTGAGGATCGGGCGGTAGACGATGCAGGCGACGAGCGCGCCGCCGCGCATCGCCGACCAGACGCAAAGCTCTTCGCCGGCCAGGCGTTCCTGGGCGACCCAGCGCCGTTGCGGGGAGGCCGGAAGGGTGGCCGCGGCGGCCGCCGTCGGTCCGATCAGGGTCTTCGCGCCGAAGCGCGAAAATTCGGGCTTCAGCACCAGCCCGGCCGGAGCGACCGGCAGCCGCCCGGCCTCCGCCGCCGAGGCGATCGGCCAGGTGGCGGGCGCCTCGACCCCGGCCTCGAGCGCGAGCGCCGGGAAGTCCGCTTTCGAATGGAGCCGGCGAAGCGCGGCGACCGAGGGCGCGAAGAGACGGCCGGACCAGCCGTCGCGCTCCGCCGCCGCCGCCAGCCAGAACACCTCCTCGCAGGTCGGCACGATCAGGTCGAATTCTCCGGCGAGGGCGCGCAGGCGGTCGCGGTAGCGGTCGAACGCCCGCCTCGGCGGCGGCAGGCGCAGGATCTTGAAGCCCGGCCTAGAGAGCGAGGCGGCGAAGGGCCGCACCGAATCGGCGAGCGTCACTTCGCAGCCGGCGGCGCGGAACGCGCGCGCCAGGTCGAGCGCGACCGGCGCCCGCGCGCCGGTGACCATCACCCGGGTCACTGTTCCGCCTCGGCCGCGCGCTCGGCGCAATGCGAGGGGGTGAGGAGGATGTCCGGATTGCGCCGATGGAGCCGGTGGAGCCGGGCGAGGGTCTCGCGGCCCGGCGCGGCCTGGCCGAGGAAGGCGGCGGTGAGCCAGAGCGGCGGCCGGTTTTCCCGGATCGCCCGCGACGACCAGGACGCGTCGGCGACGAGGAAATGGAGGCCGCGCGGCTCCTTGAGCACCAGCCCCCAATGGCCCGGACAATGGCCCGGCAGAGGCACCGCGACAAGGGCGCCGTCGCCGAGCAGGTCGGCGCCGGACTCGAAGGGCTGAAGATCGCGGCCGAGGGGGACGGTGGGCCGGTCCTCGAAGAAGGAGCAGCGGGCCGGCAGGTCGGGCGGGAGCAGCTCCAGCGGCGTTCCGGCGGCCAGCGCCCGGATCCGGCCCCTGCCCCAGACCCGGCCCAGCCCGGCCTTCGAGCAATGGATCGTCGCGTTGGGGAAACGAACCAGCCCCGACGCATGGTCGCCGTGGAAATGGGAAAGGACGATGTGGCGGACGTCGGCCGGATCCAGCCCCTCCGCGGCGAGCCGGTCAGCGACCGGCGAGGAGATTTCGGGCGGGGTCAGCCAGCGATAGAGGCGTTCCGGGAATCGCTCGGTCGCGGTCAGGAAAGCGGGGTCGTAGCCCGTATCGAAAAGGATCGGTCCCTCGCTCGGATGCGCGATCAGGGCGACCAGGGCCGGGAAGGTCGCCGGCCGCCACGAGCCGCCTTTGATCGTCGCGATCTCGGGGTGCCGGCACGAGCCCGTGCCGAGGATTCGAAGCCCGACCTCCTTCATCGCGGCACCGCATGAGCGAGCGCGTCCATCGGGCCGAACCTGGGCCGCCAGCCGAGCAGGGCCTCGGTCTCGTCGAGCTCGAAGCTTCGCGACCAGGAGAGGGTCGACGCCGAATAGCAGGTCAGCGGCGGCTCGAGTCCGGCCGCTTTGCCCGCCAGCTCGGCCATCGACGCCAGAGCGTGCAGGGCCGGCTCCGGGACGCGCCTGACGCGCAGGCTCAGGCCCAGCCGGCCGGCCAGAGCCTCGGCCATCTCGACGATCCGCACCGGTTCTCTCCCGGCGACGTTGGCGACTCCGGCGCAGGAACCGAGCGCGGCGGCCGCGAAGGCGCCGGCGGCGTCGCGGACGTCGGTCGGGTGGAAGATGGCGGCGCCGCCGTTCCCGACCGGAAGGGTTCCGCGCGCGAGGACCCGCATGAGCCTCGGCAAGATGGCCTTGTCGTCCGGTCCCAGGACCGCCGAGGGCCGAAGCACGATCGTCGCCATCCGGCCCTCGTCGAGAACGATCCGCTCCGCCTCCAGCTTGGTCCGGGCATAAGCGTTCGCCGGCCGGGCGGCCGGGCTGGACCAGCTTCTAAGGCCGAGGCGGTGCCGGCGCTCGCTGAAGATCGCCGGGGTCGAGGCGTGGACGAAGCGGGAAGCGCCGGCCCGGGCGGCGGCGTCGAGCAGCCTCGCCGTCGCCTCGACATTGTCGCTCCGGAAGCCGGCGAGCGGCCCCCAGGGCGACGAGCGCGCGGCCAGATGAACGACGGTCGCCGCGCCCTCGACCAGAGGCGCGAGATCGTCCCGGACCAGATCGAGCGGCACGAACCGCACCCGCCCGCCGGCGAGAGCGCCGCCGATACCGGCGTTGCGGCCGGTCGCGACCACGTCCAGACCGAGCGAAGCGAGCAGTGGCACGAGCGTCCGGCCGATGCCGCCGGTCGCGCCGGTGACGACCAGCTTCACCATCTGACGATCATCCCGCCCAGCGACACTCCGGCCGACGAGCCGACGAGAAGCGACGCCGAGCCCGGAGCCAGCCGCCCCTCGCGGCGGGCCGTCGCCAGAGCGTGCGGAAGGCTCGAGGCGATGCGGTTGCCGAGGGTCGCGAAGGTGTCGACGATCCGGCCCGGATCGCCGCCCAGCGCCCGGCCGAGATGCGCCAGCGCCGGCGCCGAAGCCTGGTGGGGGATGATCGTTCCGATATCGTCGGGCCCGAGGCCGGCCTCCGCGAACAGGCGGGCCATGAACGGCGGAAAGCGGCGGGCCGTCACCTTGAAGAGGGCGATCCCCTCCATGTGAAACCGGCTCCGGGCGAGGAAATCGGGAAGGTCGTCATGCGGCCTGAGCCGGGTGCCGCCCGCCTCCAGCCGGCACAGCGCGCTGTGGTCGCCATAGGTCTCGAGCCGCGACGCCAGGATATGGGACGGGCCGCCGGCCTCGAGCGCCACGGCCGCGGCGCCGTCGCCGAAGATGGCCGAAGCTTCCAGATCGTCATGGTTGAGGGCCGCGGAAGCGATGTCGGCCGCGAAGATCAGGACTCGCCGCCACCCCTTCAGCACCATCCCGGCCAAAGCGTGGTCGACGGCGGGAAGGAAGGACAGGCAGGTGGCGTTGACGTCGAAGGCGGGAATGCCCGATTCGCCGAGCCCGAGCCGGCGCTGGACCAGAGCCGACGTTCCCGGGATCGGCTGCTCCATCACCCCGCAGGCGCCGATCAGGGCGTCGATCTGGCCGACCTCCCAGCCCGCGTCGGCGACGGCGCGCCGTCCGGCCTCGGCCGCCATGAAGCTGCTCGTCTCGCTGGCGGTCGCATATCGCCGCTCCCGGATTCCGAGCTTCAGGCTGGTCCCGATCGGCCTTCGGTGCGCCGCGTCGAGCTGGTCCGAGGTGACGGCGCAGCTGGGCTCGTAAGTTCCGGCACCGGCCAGCGTGAAACCGGCCGAAGGGTCAATCCACCTTTGCATTCGATATCGCTAGCCTATAATTATACACTGTTCAATAGCAATTTTACATCGTTGAATTAATTTGCTACGGCGCCTCCA
>JBEVDE010000272.1:0-8719 GCA_040514175.1 Allosphingosinicella sp.
CGCTGCTGGCCCTCGACCAGCACCCGGACCGTCCCGTCGGGCAATTTCAGGAGCTGGAGCACGGTCGCGACCACGCCCATGTCGTACAAGGCGTCGCGGTCGGGATCGTCCTCCGCCGGATCGAGCTGGGAAACCAGGAAGATCTGCTTGTCCGCCGCCATCGCGCTCTCGAGCGCCGCAACCGATTTGTCGCGGCCGACGAAGAGCGGCACGATCATCTGCGGGACCACGACGATGTCGCGCAGGGGAAGGACGGGATAGGTCTGGGTCACTCGAAACTCCACGCTCGGCCATTGCGGCCTTCTTACAGCATATATGGGAAAGCGGCGCTCCGCATCAATGCAGGGCCAAATCCCGGCCCGGCCCAACAAATCCTTGAATGAACGGCCCAATCCGGCTGAAGTGAGGCCTGGAACAGGGGGGCTCGTGCGGATTTTTGTCGCGCTCATCACGGCGCTGATCGTCTGGGCGGCGCCCGCGCTGGCGGCGGACAAGCCGATGGTCGGGCCGGCGGCGCCCTGGGTCGAGGCGATGGCGATCCCGGAACCCGATCCGGCGCTGAAGGACCGGCCGGTCCAGCTCCTCCTCGTCAACGGGCAGAGCCGCTACGGCAGGGACGGCAATCGCGACTATTACGTCGAATATGCCACCCTCGTGCAGACTCCGCAGGGGCTGGCCGGAACCGGCAATCTCGAATTTTCCTGGCAGCCGGGGATTAGCGAGCTGATCATCCACAAGGTCCGGATCGTGCGCGCCGGCAAGGTCATCGACCTGATCCCCGCGGACCAGGCCTTCACCGTCCTGAGGCGCGAAAACAACCTCGAAGGAGCGGTTCTCGACGGCACCCTCAGCGCCGTTCTCCAGCCCGAAGGCCTGACCCTCGGCGACATCGTGAACGTCGCCTGGACTTTGCGGGTCAAGCGGATGCCCGCCGCTCCGGGAGCAGAGAATCTGCTGAGCCTCGTTCCCGGCCTGGCCGCCCGGCGCCTGAGATTCCGCGAGACGTGGGAAGAGGGCGTGCCGATGCGCTGGCGGGCGACCGAGGCCCTTGGCAAACCGCGCCTGCGCAAGAAGGACGGGATCAGCGAGCTGACCCTGGAGCTTGAGAATGCGCGAGGGCTCGAGCCGCCGGACGACGCCCCGCCGCGCTTCAACCTTCCGGCCACCCTGGAGCTGTCGAGCTATGCCGACTGGGGCGAGATCTCCCGGGTGATGGCGCCCCTCTACGCCCAGGCGCAGACGCTCGCGCCGCAATCCCCGCTCAAGGCCGAGATCGAGCGGATCGCGGCCGCCGCCGCGGATCCGAAGCTTCGGGCGATGGCGGCGCTTCGCCTCGTCCAGGAAAAGATACGCTATTTCGCCCTCACCATGGGCGAGGGCGGCTACGTGCCGGCGACCGCGGACGAAACCTGGAAGCGCCGCTTCGGCGACTGCAAGGGCAAGACCGTTACGCTCCTCGCCCTCCTCGCCGGCCTCGGCATCGAGGCCGAACCGGTCCTCGTCAGCAATGCTTTCGGCGATTCGCTGGGGGAGAGGTTGCCGATGATGCGGCTGTTCGACCATGTCATCGTCCGCGCCCGGATCGCGGGCCGCTCCTACTGGCTCGACGGCACCCGGACCGGCGACCGAAGCCTCGACGCCCTGCTCTCCTCGCCGTTCGGCTTCGGGCTGCCCCTCCGCGCCGCCGGCGCCGGGCTCGAGACCTTGCCGCTCCTTCCCGCCGCCGAGCCGCTGAGCGACGTCGCGATCCGCTACGACGCCTCCGGGGGATTCGACAAGCTGGTCCCCTTCACCGCCGAGCTTGTGTTCCGCGGCGACCTGGCGACGGTGTGGCGCTCCGCCCTCGCCGCGCAGGGCGAGGCGGCGCTCAGCGAAACCCTCAAGAGCCAGGTTCCCGCGCTGCCCAACAAGGAGCTTGAACTCAAGTCGGTGCGCAGCGACGATTCAACCGGCGACATGCATGTCAGCTTCGCCGGCAAAACCAGGATGGACTGGAAGACCGGGCCCGGCTCAAGCGCCCTTCGCTTTCAGTTCGATCACAGCGTGGTCCAATGGATTCCCGAATTCGAGCGCGGCCCGGGGCCGGCCGCGGCGACGCCTTTCCTGCTTCCCTTCCCGGTCTATCTGAGGCTCGAGGAAATTGTCCTTCTGCCCCGGGACGGCGCCGGCTTCTCGGTCGACGCCAAGCCGCTCGACGAGACGGTGGCGGCGACCAGGATAACGAGAGCGGCGCGGCTTGAAGGTGGCAAGGCCGTCGCCGTCTCCAGCTTCCGCCGGCTGGCCCGGGAGCTTCCCGCCGCCGAGGCGAAAGCGGCCGGCGCCGCGCTCGCCCGCCTTAACGAAAGCCGGGCCTGGCTCATCGCCCCGCCCGACTATGAGATGAGCGAGGCCGAGCGCGCCGCTCTGCGGACCGAAGTGCCGCGCGACTCGGCCGAGTTCGTAGACCGCGGCTACCGGCTGATGGGCGAAGTGAATTTCAAGGCGGCGCTCGCCGATTTCGACAAGGCGATCGAGCTCGACCCCGCCCTGGCCCGGGCGCACGCCAACCGCGGCGTTGTGCTCGTCCATCTCGGCCGGCTCGACGAAGCCGAAACGTCGCTTCGCCGGGCCCTGGAGCTCAGCGACGACGATTTCGTCGTCCACCAGGGGCTCGGCATGCTCCATCTCGCCCGCGACCAGCCGGCCGAGGCGGTCAAGGCCCTCACCCGTTCGATCCAGCTCGCCCCGGAGAAGACCTTCACGATCGGCGCCCGCCTCAACGCGCATGTCCAGCTCGGCAAGCTCCGCGAGGCTTTGGCCGACGCCGACCTGATCCTCGCCCTGGAGCCCGAGGACGAAGCCGCCTTGCGGCAGAAGGCGAGGCTTCACACCGTCCTGGGCGAGGCCGACGCGGCGATCGCCGCTCAGGACCGGCTGCTCAAGCTTGCGACGGACCAGGTGGCGGCGCTCGGCGGCCGCGGCGAATTGCTCAGCCGGCTCGGCCGCAAGGACGAAGCGGCGGCGGCCTGGCGGCAGGCGCTGGCGCTGATCGACTCGAGGCTGAAGGCGACCGACGATCCCGACAGGGAGATTCTGCAACGGAAAGTCGCTCTTCTTCTGCTGTTGCGCGACTACAAGGCCGCCGTCGCCGTGGCCGACGCCCAGCTTCGCCGCTACCCGGGCAGCGTGACCTATCTGGCGCTGCGCTGCCACGTCCGCGCGGAAGCCGCGATCGAGCTTCCGCTCGCGCTCAAGGATTGCGACGATGCAATTCGATTCGATTCCGGCGCGATCGAGGCGTTCAGCGCCCGCGGCCTGGCCAGGCTGCGGCTCGGCCAATGGGACGGCGCCATCGCCGACTACAATGCTGCGCTGGCGCTCGATCCGCGCAATTCCCGCGCGCTCTTCGCCCGCGGCGTCGCCCGGCTTCGCAAGGGCGAGCGTGAGGCCGGCGAGCGCGACCTCGCCAGCGCCCGCCGCCGCAGCTTCGACGTCGATGCGGACCTTCGCGACTCCGGCGTCACGCCTTGAGCGCTGCCTTCATTGACCCTGATCGGCCCCTCTTCTATTATGATAGGCGTGCCAAAGGCTTAGGGGCTGCGACAATTGAAACACAGGCATCGTGCCAGCGGCACGAAGCCGCAACAGGGGTGGATTAGCGGCCTTTGAACAGGCTAATCAGCTCAATCCGGAGTCATCCTATGCGTCGGTATCTGTTCGCGTTCCTTCCGCTCCTCCTGCTCTCGGTGCAGCCGCCGGTCTACGCCAAGGAGCGCAATGCCGAGTCGGCGGGGCAGAAATGCACGCCCAAGAAGAAGAAGAGTGGCGGCATGTTCGGAGCGATCGCCGGCGGCATTGCCGGAACCGCCCTCGGCGGCTGGGGCGCTCCTGGCGCCCTGATCGCCGCCGGCCTCCCGGTCGGCTCGCTGCTCACCGACGCGATCATCAGGAAGCTCGACTGCAAGGAGCAGGTCCAGGCCGCGACCGCGACCGATACGGCGGTGCGCGGCGGAGTCGGCACGACCTCGACCTGGGAGAGCGACACCCGCCCCGGAGTCAGGGGCTCGTCGACGGCAAGGGACCAGAGGGCGTCGGCCGACGGCGGCAGCTGCATGCTGATCACCGATGTCGTCATCGTCGACGGCGAGGAGACGACCGTCGACAAGAAGATGTGCCGCAAGCCCGGCGGCGGCAATTACGTGCTCGCGGCCTGAGGCGATGCGGGGGGCAAAAGCCTGGCTCGCCTTGGCGGCGCTGCTCTCGTCGACCGGGGCGCAGGCCGCCCCCGATCCGGCCAATCCGACCTGTCCGAAGGAGCTCAACGTCTCCTCGCACAAGACGATGCAGCTCAATCTTCGCGAGGAAAAGGGATTGCGGATCCTGCTCGCCGAAGGCGCGATCGACAGCGGCCTCCCCGCCCGGCTTCAGGCGGCGCTCAAGAAATATGAGCCGATCGACCAGATCTGGCTGCGTTCGCCCGGCGGCGACGCGCGGGCCGGAACCGAGGCCGGCAAGCTCATTCGCGCGTCGCTCGCCTTCACCCGTATTCCCGAAGGCTGGGCCTGCTTCAGCGCCTGCAACTTCGTCTTCATGGGCGGCCGCGGCCGGATGATCGACCCGGGCGGATTGTTCGTCGTCCACATGTTCACCCACACCAGCGACCGCGGCGCGATCGAGGCCGAGATGCTTCGCGGCACGGAGAGCACGGTCGGGCTGATCGGCGACATCGAGCAGGATTCGGCCCTGCTCGCCAGCGAGGACAATGATTTCCTGATCCGCATGGGCGTGTCGCGCAAGCTTCTGACCGACGTCATGTACCGCCAGAAAGCGGTCAAGGAGCAGGGCGGCGACGGCTCCACGCGCCGCTGCCTCACCCAGGAGGAGGTGTTCCAGTACAAGGTCGCCAACGCCCGGGCGGAATGAGGCTCAATCGGGCTTGCGGCCCCACCAGCCATAGTCCCGGATGAACGTCTCGATCGCGGCCACGCCGGCTTCGCCCTCGGATCGCGACACCGTGCCGCGGATCTTGATCCGCCATCCCCAGCGCCGGTCGATCATCGTCGCGGTATAGACGGGAACCGAGCCGCTCAGGGCGGTCCACAGGCGGCCCCTTGCGGTCGGCGCGGCCGCCGGGGCCGGCAGGTCGCGGACGGCGCGGAGGTCCGAGAAAACCCTGCCGATCATGCCTTCCGTCGCCAGCAGCTCCTCCTCCACCGTCATCCCCGCCCCGGCGACGAAGATGTCGACGAGGCCATCGCTGCCGTCACGGCGGTAGGAGGCGCCGAGCCGGCCGGGCTCGACGGCGTTGGTCGAGACACGCTTGAAATCGCCGATCCGCTCGGGGAACTCGGCGCCGGAGGGTTTGATGAACGGCGGCCCTTGCACCGGCTGGGCGGAAGCGCCGGCCGGCGCCAGCGCGAGCAGGAGTGCGGCGGCAGCGCCCGGGAGACGCCGCCGGACCATGTCAGGCCGCGCTCTCGCCCTTCTTCTCGGCATAGACGCGGATCGGGTCCTTGCGGCCCTCGACCACGTCCTTGTCGATCATCACCTCGTCGACACCGTCCATCGAGGGCAGGTCGAACATCGTGTCGAGCAGGATGTTCTCGAGGATCGACCTCAGGCCGCGGGCGCCGGTCTTGCGCTCGATCGCCTTTTTGGCGACGGCGGTCAGAGCCTCCTCGGTGAAGCCGAGGCGGACGTCCTCCATGTCGAACAATTTGGCATATTGCTTGATGAGCGCGTTCTTCGGCTCCTTGAGGATCTTGACCAAGGCGGTCTCGTCCAGATCCTCGAGCGTCGCGATCACCGGCAGGCGGCCGACGAACTCGGGGATGAGCCCGAACTTCAGAAGATCGTCCGGCTCGCCCTGGCGCAGGATCTCGCCGGTGCGGCGCTCCTCGGGCGCGGCGACATAGGCGCCGAAGCCGATCGACTTGCCTTGCAGGCGGTCGGCGATGATCTTCTCGAGCCCGGCGAAGGCGCCGCCGCAGATGAAGAGGATGTTGGTCGTGTCGACCTGGAGGAATTCCTGCTGCGGATGCTTGCGACCGCCCTGCGGCGGGACGGAGGCGGTGGTGCCCTCCATCAGCTTGAGGAGCGCCTGCTGGACGCCCTCGCCCGACACGTCGCGGGTGATCGAGGGGTTGTCCGACTTGCGGCTGATCTTGTCGATCTCGTCGATATAGACGATGCCGCGCTGCGCCCGCTCGACATTGTAATCCGAGGCCTGGAGCAATTTCAGGATGATGTTCTCGACGTCCTCGCCGACATAGCCGGCCTCGGTGAGGGTCGTCGCGTCGGCCATGGTGAAGGGCACGTCGAGCAGCCGCGCCAGGGTCTGGGCGAGCAGGGTCTTGCCGCAGCCGGTCGGCCCGACGAGCAGGATGTTCGACTTGGAAAGCTCGACCTCGCCGCCCTTGGAGCCATGGGCGAGGCGCTTGTAATGATTGTGCACGGCGACCGAGAGGACGCGCTTGGCGTGGCTCTGGCCGATCACATAATCGTCGAGATGCTTGCAGATCTCGAGCGGGGTCGGAACGCCGTCGCGGGTCTTCACCAGCGAGGATTTGGTCTCCTCGCGGATGATGTCGTTGCACAGCTCGACGCATTCGTCGCAGATGAACACGGTGGGCCCGGCGATGAGCTTCCTGACCTCGTGCTGCGACTTGCCGCAGAAGGAACAGTAGAGGGTGCTCTTCGAGTCGCTGCCGCTTAGCTTCGTCATTCTGATCCTAACGGGCGCGCCGGGTGGCGCCCTTTTGCTATCCGACCATCCTAGCCCGCACTATCGCACGACCACAATGGCTTATTGATTAACGTCATCGCCGATGCGGGACGACCGCCGAACGGAAGCAGGGCACGCCCGCCCCGAGAGCTTGCACCGCCAATGTGGCCCCCCGGCCGCGCCTCGACAAGGGCCGCCGCCCCGGATCGAGACGCCCCGCTTCGCGATGAGACCGGCCTTAGAAGACGAGCGCGACGATGATGATGATGACGATGAGGGTGCCGAGGCCGATCGTGACGTTGCGGTTCATGAGAAATCCCCTTTGATGTGGCGCTTTTCGTAACAAAGGGGACGGACGGCGGTTCCGGCCCGCCCGGATCGGGCGCGCCCGTCTCGGCCGCCTGGTGACGGACACGGACCGTCACCAGACAGTCCCCGCCCCTCTTTGCGGCTCAGCGGCTCTGCGTGACCACTCGCTGAGCCCGTGCGGGCGCTGCAGCTGAAAAATGGTTCGCACAAAGGCACAAAGGCACAAAGGCACGAAGGGGGCGCGGCGGCGAAGCCGCTTCGACCATCCCTCCGATCGAGGAATCACAGGCGCTCCGCGCCAATTCCCGCAGGCCCCTTCGTGCCTTCGTGCCTTTGTGCGAACCCAAAAAATGCAGCCTCGCCGCCCTCACCATGCCCGCCGCCCACCGCGGCAACACCGCACCGCGAAAAAACGGGGACAGCATACATTTTCCCGCGGGAGGAGCGCCTGGCCGGGGACGGAAAATTGTATGCTGTCCCCGTTTTCCCACTGTCGCCGGAGGGTCCCAAGGCGCAGCGACCGATTGGCGGCGGCCGTTCGCGATCCTCTATTTCGTTTCGCGGACGGCGAAGCCCGTCTCTCGAACGAGCGCGAGGCTCCGCTCGACGGCCGCCTGCGCGGAGGCCGATTTGCGGTTCTGGACGTAGAGGTCGCAGGCTTCGCTGGCGAGCTTCATCGCCGCCTCCTGGCGGGTGGCGACTTCCAGCTTCTTCGCTTTCGCCGCTTTCTCCTCCGCGCTGAGACCGGCGTCGCAATCCACATAGTCCGAACCGTCGTCGCTCGTGCCGCAGTCCATCGGGCCCGTCGCCATCGTGATCAGCATCATGAGCGGATAGGCGCCCTGCACGTTGCGGCAGGCGATATCGAGCCGCTTCAGCCGTTCCGCCGGAGCGGCGGACGCGGCCGTCGCGACGCAGAGAAAGGCGATGGCGGCAAACCTGAGCATATTCGTTTCCTCTTCGAGCGCCGGGCTTAATCCATCACCCGCCGGAATGCCCCTATGGAACCGGCACGGAGAATGGATTTTTCCAGTGACTGTCACCAGACCGTCCCCGCCCCATCCTTGCGGCTTTGCGGCTTTGCGTGAAGTCTCTCGCTGATCCAGTGCGCGCGCTGCCGCTGGAAGATGGGTTCGCACAAAGGCACTAAGGCACAAAGAGGCCGTGGCGGCGAAGCCGCTTCAACTTTCCTCAGATTAAGAAATTGAGGCGCTGCGCGCCGGTTCTCGCAGAACCCTTCGTGCCTTTGTGCGAACCCAATGCAGCGTCCGACCCTCACCCGTGCTCACCGGCAAGCGCCGGAAGCCGCGCCAGATCCGGCTCCACCCACCGCAGCCGGGCCTCGCGCGAGAACAGGGTCTTCGGGTCGTAGAAGCACAGGGGCCAGTCGCGCCGCCCTTCCGCCGAGCAGAGCAGATTGTTGACCTTCTCGACCAGCGGCAGCGCCGGATCGACGCGGGCCAGATACACCCGCACGGCGCGGATGAAGCACTGGGTGATCGTCTCGTGATAGCCTTCCGAGTCGCTGTTCACGCCGCCGACGCTCTCGTTGAAGCGGCGGATCAGGTTCGGCAGGTCGCGCTCCGGCTTTATGTCGGGGCGCTCCGCGACCAGCCAGCAGCAGGCGGCGAGGTGGGCCTCGTGGGTCCATTCCGCCTTGCCGAGGGCGCAGGCGAGCAGGCCCTCGCCGATATGCCGTATCGCCGC
>JBEVDE010000283.1:0-3315 GCA_040514175.1 Allosphingosinicella sp.
CAGCGGCTATTTTGGCTGCCGCACAGCCGACGGTCAGTTCGATCCGGCCCGGTTTCAGGAAAGGGCTTCATCCGACCAGGTGAAGATGGTCGAGATCAAGCTGAGCCAGGGCGCCAAGCCCGGCCACGGCGGAATCCTTCCCGGCGCCAAGGTGACGGCGGAAATCTCGGCCGCGCGCGGCGTGCCGATGGGCCAGGATTGCCTGTCGCCGGCCCGCCACCGCGCCTTCTCGACTCCGCTGGAGATGATGGCGTTCGTCGCGCAACTCCGGAAGCTCTCGGGCGGCAAGCCGGTCGGGTTCAAGCTCTGCCTCGGCCACCCCTGGGAGTTCACCGGCATCGTCAAGGCGATGCGGGAGACTGGGATCGTCCCGGATTTCATCGTCGTCGACGGCGCCGAGGGCGGCACCGGCGCCTCGCCGCTCGAATTCTCCAACCATGTCGGCGTGCCGCTGCGCGAGGGCCTTTTGTTCGTCCACAACATCCTCGTCGGCGCCGGCCTTCGCGAACAGGTCAGGATCGGCGCGGCGGGCAAGGTGGTGAGCGCCTTCGACATCGCCGCCTTGCTGGCGCTGGGCGCGGACTGGACCAACGCGGCGCGGGGCTTCATGTTCGCCATCGGCTGCATCCAGTCGCTGACCTGCAACACCAACACCTGCCCGACCGGAGTCGCCACCCAGGATCCGATGCGCCAGCGGGCGCTGGTCGTCGGGGACAAGGCGCAGCGGGTCTGCAACTTCCACCGCAACACGCTTCGGGCGCTGTCCGAGCTGATCGCCGCGGCCGGCCTCGAGCATCCCGCCCAGATCCGCCCGCACCATCTGGTCAGGCGGGTCGGCGACGCCGAGGTCCGTTTGTTCTCGCAGCTCCACGTCTTCCTCGAGCCGGGCGAGCTGCTCGGCGGCAAGAGCGAGCGCGACTTCTACAAAGAGGCCTGGGCGCTCGGCCGCCCCGACAGCTTCGATTTGCCGGACGCGGCCGCCTATCGCGGGTTCGGGGGCTGATCTTCCTCCCCCTCGCCAGATGGGAGGGGATTGCACGAAGGTCGGGCCAAATTGGTGCCTGGCACCAATTTCCAAGAGGGGTTTATTCGCCCCCGTCCGGCGTTACAGCGCCTGCATGCGCCTTGCCCTGAAGCACTGGACCTGGGTCGCTCCCCTGCTGGGCTGGCTCCTCATTGTACTGAGCTTCGGAACGGCCCTTCCCACCCTCCTGCTGTCGGCGGCCCTGATCCTCGCCGTCCTCGCCGCCGTCCATCATGCCGAGCTGATCGCGCACCGGGTGGGCGAGCCGTTCGGGACCTTCCTGCTCGCGGTGGCGGTGACGATCATCGAGCTGGGGCTGATCGTCACCCTGATGTCCGCCGCCGGCGAGGGCGCAACGACCCTCGCCCGCGACACCGTCTTCGCCGCGGTCATGATCATCCTCAACGGCCTGGTCGGGATCTGCATCCTGGCGGGCGCGATCCGCCATCGCGAGCAGAGCTTCCAGCAGACCGGAGTCAGCGCCTCGCTGGCCACCCTCTGCGCGCTCACCGTGCTCACCCTGGTCCTTCCCAACTTCACCGTCAGCGAGCCGGGCCCGGTCTACGCGCCCTCGCAGCTGGCCTTCGTCGCCATCGTCTCCTTCCTGCTCTACATCACCTTCGTCAGCGTCCAGACCGTCCGCCACCGCGACTATTTCCTGCCGCCCAAGGCGCTCGCCGCGAACGTCGAAATCCATGCCGATCCACCGTCGAACCGGGCGACCCTGATATCTTCCCTGCTTCTGATCGCCTGCCTCGGCGCCGTCGTCCTGCTCGCCAAGACGCTGGCGCCGCCGATCGAGGCGAGCGTCGCCGCGCTCGGCGCGCCGAGGAGCGCCGTCGGCGTGATCATCGCCGCCCTGGTGCTGCTCCCGGAGAGCGTCGCCGCGGTCCGGGCGGCCCTCGCCGACCGGCTCCAGACCAGCCTCAACCTAGGCCTCGGCTCGGCCCTCGCCACGATCGGCCTCACCATCCCCGCCGTCGCCGCTCTGTCGCTCGCCGTCGGCCTGCCGATCGCGCTCGGCCTCGACGGCAAGAGCATCATCCTCCTCTTCCTCACCCTCCTCGTCGCCACCACCTCGCTCGCGACGGGCCGGACGACGATCCTCCAGGGCGCGGTTCACCTCGTCATCTTCGGAGTCTATCTGTTCACCACGGTGGTGCCCTAGGCGGGCAGGCAAAGGGCTACTCGCCCCGCTGATACAGCGCCCCGAGCTCCTCCAGGTCCAAATCCCGCTCCAGATCGTGGAGGACCTCGTCCTCGATCAGGCCCTGGCGGTGGAGGCGGACAAGCTCGGCGCGGCCGGCGGCGACGGCGGCGAGGACGACGTCGAAATGGGCGCGCAGGCCCGGCGTGAAGGCCTCGGCGTCGCCGGCATAGCGTTCGATGTAGCGGGCGCGGGTGCGATATTGCTCGAGAAGCTGCGGATGGAGGAGGGCGCCGTCCGGCCCGTAGGCATGGACCTCGACCGCCGCTTGCTTGGCCTGGGCCATCGCCGCCTCCGCCCCGGCGAGGTCGACCTTCGCCGGCGGATCACGGTCCTCGGGCCCGAGCAGCCCGATCAGCCGCCCGAGGCTCGACCCCTGAAGGATGACGGTGACCAGGATCACCGCGAAGGCGGCGACCAGCATCAGGTCTCGGCCCGGCATCTGCGCCGGAAGCGCCAGCGCCACCGCCAGGGTGACGACTCCGCGCATCCCCGCCCAGGCGAGCACCCCCGCCTGGCGCCAGCCGAGCGGGCGCGCCCGTCCCAGCCCGGCGCGGCGGGCCAGGATCAGCAGTGCGTCGCTTCCGAACACCCAGGCGAAGCGGGCGAGGAGGACGGCGAAGACGATTCCGATCACCGGCGCGGCCATGGTCGTCAGAACGGCTTCGACGCCCCCTACCCGCTCGAGCACGCCGCGCAGCGAGAAGCCGATCAGGATGAACACCATCGCCTCGAGGCTGAAGACGAGGGTCCGCCAGAAGGCGCTGCCCTGCATCCTGATCTTCGCGGCGAGGACGACATGCTGGTACCAGCCGAAGACGATCCCGGCCGCCACCGTCGCGATGACTCCGGAGACGTGGAGCGCCTCGCCGCCCAGATAGGCGGCCCAGCACAGCAGGGTGGCGGTGGCGACGACCAGAGTCTCGTCGGTCATCCGCCGCATCAGGGCGATCCAGGCGGCGGCGATGGCGATTCCCACCGCGGCCCCGCCCAGGGCGAGCAGAAGGAAGCTTCCCACCGCCTCGCCGGCGTCGAAGGCGCCGCTCAGGGTCGCGGCGACGGCGAAGCGGAACAGGACGAGGCC
>JBEVDE010000301.1:0-6429 GCA_040514175.1 Allosphingosinicella sp.
CGGCTTGGTTTCGACCGACACGACCGAGAAGCGCCCCTCCTCGACCGCCTTCTTCGCGGCCAGCGCGGTGCCTTCCTCGCCGATGGTGAGGCGGTCGATCTTCTGCCCGGCATAGCGGACGAGGCGGGCCTGGAACTCGGTCCCGTCCGCCTCCATCAGGGCGGTCACGCTCCAATATTCCTGCGCGCGGAACAGCTCGATCTCGCGCTCGCGATCGACGATCAGCCTGAGCGCGACCGACTGGACGCGGCCGGCCGATTTGGCGCCGGGCAGCTTGCGCCACAGCACCGGCGAGAGGGTGAAGCCGACCAGGTAATCGAGCGCGCGGCGGGCGCGATAGGCGTCGATCAGATCCTCGTCGAGCGCTCGGGGATGCTTCATCGCCTCGGTCACCGTCGCCTTGGTGATGGCGTTGAAGGTCACCCGCTCGACGTCGGCGGGGAGCGCCTTGCGCTTCCTCAGCACCTCCTGGACGTGCCAGCTGATCGCCTCCCCTTCCCGGTCGGGGTCGGTGGCGAGGATCAGAGTATCGGCCTTCTTCGCCTCGTCGGTGATCGCCTTGAGCTGCCGGGCCTTGTCGGCATAGGTTTCCCACTCCATCGCAAAGCCGTCGTCCGGATCGACCGAGCCGTCCTTGGGCGGCAGGTCGCGGACATGGCCGTAGGAGGCGAGCACCCGGTAGCCGGTGCCGAGATATTTTTCGATGGTCTTGGCCTTGGCGGGCGATTCGACGACGACAAGCTTCATGGGGATCCTTCACGCGTACGCGTATAGGGTGGGGATCCGCCGGGAGGCTCGTCAAGCATTGAAACCCCTTTCCCGCTTTTCGCAGGAGAGGGAGGGGCCCGCGTAGCGGGAGGGTGAGGGTCCGTACGCCGACGTCAGCAAGACCCTCACCTCCCACCGCCACGCGGCGGGCCCCTCCTCTCCCGTGAAGGACGGGAGAGGGGCTAGCCTCAATATTGCTCCCAGCGCTGGTAATCGGGCGGAAGGACGCATTTGCCGCCTTCGTAGCGGCCGACGCTGCGGATCACCTCGCCTTCCCGCGGCTCGACGCGCCGGCCGGAGATCTGGCTGTCGAGGACCCGGCGGACCAGCCGGTCGAGACGGGTGACGAGGAAGCAGTCGACCGCTGGAGTGGCGTGCGGATTGCCGATGCCGCTGTCGTCGGTGAGGAAGATATAGCGGGACTGGGTCGCCGCGGCCATCGCCCGCATCACATATTCGGCGACGTCGCCGACTCCGGACGCGGCGACCGGCACGATCTGGATGCGCTTGGCGCGGGCGGCCTCGGCGACCCGCCAGGCCTTGCCGATATTCTCGTCGTGCGGCGGCGCATCGGCGACGAGCAGCAGCGACTTGACCGCGTCGGGACGCCAGTCCTGCGCGACCGCCCGGGCCAGGGCGAGGTCCATCGCCTCGGGATAATCGCCGCCGCCGTCGGCATATTGCGCCTGCAGATTGGCCTGCATCACGTTGACGTTGGAGACGAACGGATAGGTGCGGGTGACGTAGACGTCGCCCTGGTCCTTGTAGGCGACGAGGCCGAGGCGGATGTCGAGGCCGGGATGGCTTCGCCTCAGCTCGGCGAGGATCGTGCGCAGCTCGGACTTCAGATAGGCGATCTCGTCGCCCATCGAGCCGGTGGTGTCGATCGCGAGAAGCAGGTCGAACTTGCGGACCGGCGCTCCGCCGGAAGCCAAAGTGACGCCCTGGCGCTGGGCTCCTGCCCCGTCGGCGATGGCGACGGTCCGGGTGGCCGAGCCCGGGACGCTGAGCCGAACGCTGCGGCCGAGCCGGTCGAGGCCGGGATAGAAGACCGCGGTGCCGTCGGCGACGGTGGCGAGCGAGAGGCTGTTGCCGTCGGCGCAGGTCAAGGTCACCCGGGCGAAGGGCACCGGCCGGCCGGCCTCGTCCTGGACCGCGACGGTCAGCACCCGCCTCGTGTCCAGCCTGGGCAGGCCCTGGAGGTTGCTGTGCCGGAGGAAGCCGCCGGCATAGGAAGCGTAGAGCTCCGGGTTGAGCAGATCGTCATGGTCGCCGGCGGTGAGCAGGCCGGATTGCGGCTGCGGCCGGGGCGGACGGTGATAGCCGGGCGCGATTCGCGACTCGTCGGCATAGCCCTCGACGCTCGTGACCTCAGTCGAGCTTTCCCGGGCGGGCGAGGCTCGCCGGCTGCCGGTTACGGAGATCGAGCCTTCTTCGCTCGGCGCCTCCGCGGACGGCTCGTACATCGCCTCGGGAGCCGGCGGCGGCGGCGGGGGCGGGGGCACCGGAGGCGGCGGCGGCATCGGCGCGGACATGATCGGAGCGGCCGAATCGTAGGCGCCGCCGGAGCGATAGCGCTGCTGCTGCGGATGGATCGGCTTCGCTTCGGGCGGCAGGGCCGGCAAAGCCGCCGCGCGGCGGCAGAGCGGCTCGCGCCCCTGCGCCGCGGCGCCTGGAGCGAAGGAGCCGGGTACGACAGCGACGAGGCCGAGGCTGAGGGCGCTGAAGCTGACGAGTCCGAGGCGGGCCGCCTTGCGCATGGATGCTCCCCTTTTCGTGTATGTTACAATGTTACACAGATCAGCAGGAGGAACCTTAACGCAGGCTGACGTCCTCCGGCCAAATGTGAGGATCGGACGCATTCGCAACATGTCATTCTCCCTGGTGACGGCGGCTCACGATTGTCCGCCTTCAACTGGGACGCGCCGGCGCGGGAAATCCTTGGAATTTATTTCCCCGCTGCGAAGGCGGCGCCCGGCAGGACGGCGCGGAGCCTAGGCGAGGCTGACCTTCCCCCCGGCATGGCGCTCCAGCCGGCCCGCCAGCTCGAGCTCGAGGAGCACCGTCTGGATGACCGCGGGCGGCAGGTCCGACTGGCGGATGAGCTCGTCCACCGGCACCGGAGTCCCGTTGAGCAGTGCCGTGACCGACTCGCGGGCCTCGTCGTCCGCTTCCGTCGGCACCTGGGGCAGACCATAGTCCCGCTCGGGCTGGCGGAAGGGACGGATACGCGCGGGGCCGATCGCCTCCAGCACGTCGTCGGCGGACTGGACGAGGGTGGCGCCTTCGCGGATCAGCTGGTTGCAGCCCTGCGCGCGCGGGTCGAGCGGCGAGCCAGGCACCGCCATCACCTCGCGCCCGCTGTCGGCGGCGCAGCGGGCGGTGATCAGCGACCCCGAGCGCGGCGCCGCCTCGACCACCAACGTGCCGTAGGCGAGGCCGGCGATGATCCGGTTGCGCGACGGGAAATGGCGGGAGCGCGGCTCGACTCCGGGCGGCTGCTCGGAGACGACGAGACCGCGCTCGGCGATCGCCCGCTGCCGGGCCTCGTTCTCGGGCGGATAGAAGATGTCGACTCCGCCCGCGACCACGGCGATCGTGCCGGTGTCGAGCGCCCCGTCATGGGCCGCGGCATCGATTCCGCGGGCGAGGCCGGAGACGATCACGCTGCCCGCCGCCCCCAGCGCCTGGGCGAGCGAACGTGCGAAGCGGCAGGCGGCGGCGGAGGCGTTGCGGGCGCCGACCATCGCCACCGCCGGCCGGTCGAGCAGGCTGGGATGGCCCATGACGATCAGCGCCGGCGGCGCCGTCTCGAGCTCGGCCAGCAAAGGCGGATAGAGGCCCTGGCCGAGGAAGAGGTAGCGGGCGCCGATCCGCTCCACGGCCGCGATCTCGCGCTCGACCGCCGAGCGCGAGGCGAGTCTCGGCGCCCGGCCGCCGCCGCGCGCGGCGAGATCGGGGATCGCCTCGAGCGCCGCCGCGGCCGAGCCGAAGCGGGCGAGCAGCTGGAAATAGGTGATCGGACCGATATTCTCCGAGCGGATCAGCCGCAGCCGGGCGATCTGATCGCCCGACGGCTCAGGCACCGCGGCCGACCCGCGATTCGGTCCCGGCGAAGAGGCGCGCGATATTCTCGCGATGCTTCCAGTAGACGAGCAGGGTGAAGCCGAGGAACAGGAGGGCGAGGTCGAACCGCCCCGCCAGCGCCGCCGCCACCGGGGTCACAAGCGCCGCGGCGAGCCCGCCGAGCGACGAGTAACGGGTTAGGAGCAGGGTGCCGATCCAGGCGGCGGCATAGGCCGCGGGCGCCCAGCCGGCGAGCCCGTCGGCGAGCGTGAAGCCGAGCACGATCCCGAAATAGGTGGCGACCCCCTTCCCTCCAGCGAAGCGAAGCCAGACCGGCCAGAGATGCCCGATCATCGCCCCGATCGCGGTGAGCTGGACGGTGCCGGGAAACAGAAGATCGGCGAGCAGCAGGGCGGCGGTGCCCTTGGCCATGTCGAGCAGCAGGGTCGCTGCGGCGAGACCCTTGCGGCCGGTCCTCAGCACGTTGGTCGCGCCGATATTGCCCGAGCCGATCGTCCTGAGATCGCCGGCCCCGGTCAGCCGGGTGAGGATGATTCCGAAAGGAATGGACCCCAGCGCGTAGCCGAGGAGCAGGGCGGCGATAGCGGAGGCGATCGGTTGCATGTCCATGTCCCCTGCGGAACTTTAGCAAAACGCAAAGCGGACGCAATCCTTTCATCGCAATCCGTGGAACGACGCCGCCTTGCCGCCGTCCGCTCTGCCGCTAAACGGGGCGCGTGACCAGTATCCGTCCCCTCCTCATCTTCGATTCCGGAGTCGGCGGCCTGTCCGTCCTCGGGGCGATACGGGCGCTGCTTCCCAATGCGCCACTCGTCTACGCCGCCGATAGCGCCGGCTATCCCTACGGCACCAAGCGGTCCGCGGAGATCGAGGCCCGGGTGCCCGCCTTGCTCGGCCGGCTCGCCGAGCGGTTCGACCCGGAGCTGATCGTCATCGCCTGCAACACCGCCTCGACGATCGCCCTCGACGCGGTCCGGGGCGCGCTCGACCTTCCGGTGGTCGGAACGGTCCCGGCGATCAAGCCGGCCGCGTCGCTCTCGAAGACCCGGACGATCGGGGTGCTCGGCACCGAAGCGACGGTTCGCCAGCCCTATGTCGACCGGCTCTCGGCCCAGTTCGCCGCCGACTGCACCGTCCTTCGCCATGGCTCGGCCGAGCTCGTGGACCTCGCCGAGGCGAAGCTTCGCGGCGAGCCTGGGGAGGCCGGCGCCTGCCGCCGCGCCCTCGACGGCCTGTTCGAGCAGCCGGGCGGCGACCGGATCGATACGATCGTCCTCGCCTGCACCCACTTCCCGTTGGTCGAGGAGGAGCTCGCCGCCGCCGCGCCGCGGCCCGTCCGGTTCGTCGACGGCAAGGAGGGCATCGCCCGCCGCACCGCCTGGCTGACCCGTCACCTGAGCTGGCCGGACGAGCCGTCCGAAGGCGTGGCGCTGTTCACCGGCCGGGACACCGACGTCGAGGCCTATCGGCCGGGACTCGCCCGCTACGGCCTGACGAGGCTCGAGCGGCTGTAGAGTCCAGCCCGTCGCCCCAGCGAAGGTTGGGGCCCCGGCGGGTAAAAAGCCCGGGAGCCCGACTCGCACTGGGGTCCCGGCCTTCGCCGGGACGACGTGCCGTCTAGCCAATCGGCCCAAAAATCGTCTAATAAGGACTCAGGGACCCCCGGGGAGCAGGCGTGGACTATAATCGCATCTTTGCGCAGGCCATCGACAGGCTGCATGAAGAGGGACGCTATCGCGTCTTCATCGACATCTTGCGCAACAAGGGCGCCTTCCCCAACGCGCGCTGCTTCGCCGGCCATAACGGACCGAAGCCGATCACCGTCTGGTGCTCGAACGACTATCTCTGCATGGGCCAGCATCCCGACGTCGTCGCGGCGATGGAGGAAGCGCTTCACGACGTCGGCGCGGGCTCGGGCGGAACCCGCAACATCGGCGGCAACACCCATTATCATGTCGAGCTCGAGGCCGAGCTTGCCGACCTCCACGCCAAGGAA
Source organism: Allosphingosinicella sp. (assembly GCA_040514175.1). Taxonomy (GTDB): domain Bacteria; phylum Pseudomonadota; class Alphaproteobacteria; order Sphingomonadales; family Sphingomonadaceae; genus Allosphingosinicella. The sequence continues at coordinate 5,852 of JBEVDE010000301.1, forward strand.
GCGGCGCTCCTCTTCACCTCGGGCTACATCTCGAACGAGGCGACCCTCTCCACCGTCGCCAAGCTTCTGCCCGGCTGCATCATCTTCTCCGACGAGCTGAACCACGCCTCGATGATCGCGGGGATCCGCGCTTCTGGCTGCGAGAAGCAGGTCTTCCGCCACAACGATCTCGCCCATCTGGAAGAGCTGCTCGCCGGAGCGGACCCGGAGGCGCCCAAGCTGATCGCCTTCGAGAGCGTCTATTCGATGGACGGCGACATCGCGCCGATCGCCGCCATTTGCGACCTCGCCGACCGATATGAGGCGATCACCTATCTCGACGAGGTTCACGCCGTCGGCATGTACGGCGCGCGCGGCGGCGGCATCTCGGAGCGCGACGACGTCGCCCGCCGGGTCACCATCATCGAAGGCACGCTCGGCAAGGCGTTCGGGGTGATGGGCGGCTATATCGCTGCCGACCAGGTCATCATCGACGTCATCCGAAGCTATGCGCCCGGGTTCATCTTCACCACCTCGCTGTCGCCGGTGCTGGTTGCCGGGGCATTGGCCAGCGTCAAGCATCTTAAGGGCTCGAGCGC
>JBEVDE010000304.1:0-14008 GCA_040514175.1 Allosphingosinicella sp.
CGGGAGATCCCGTCATTGACGGCCGCGACGACGTTCTCGCCGAATTGCTCGCTATAGTCCGTCATCATCCTCTCGAGGCGCATGATGGCGGCGGAGTCAGCCCCGCGCGCGTCGATGTTCCACGTCGGCCGAACGGTCACCCCCGCTTCGCCCGCGGCGAGGAGGCGCCGCGTTTCGGCCGCCGGCTTGATTTTCGAGCCGCGGGGAAGCTCGATGAGCTCGTCTCCATTTTCATTTATCTTTGTCCAGCCGCCGCGCCAGTATTCCGTTCCCATTGCGTTGCTGCCGATCGAGGCGCCCAGGGAGTCCCAAAAGCCCGCATCCGCGCCGGCAGCGGCCGAGCTCGAGGAGCCGCCGAAAAAGCTTCCGAACTGGGCGAAGACGCTGCTCAGCGTCGGGTTATTCTGCCCGAAGGCCTCGTTTTTGATCGGATTGAGGATGGCGAGGCGGATGAAGTCCTCGGCGAGCTCGTCGAGGATGCGCTTCCCGAGGTCCCCCCAGTCCTTCCAGTTGCGAGGATCGAAGACGGTATCGACAAAATCTTCGCCGATCTGGCGCGCTTCATCGAGGCTCGAGCGGACCTTCTCGACTTCGGCGCGGAGCGTCTCTTCGGCCTCCGCCTTCCTTAGAAGGTCGCGGATTTGCTCCTCGTGCTCCGGGCCGAGATCGCGGTTTAACTGAAGCTCGAGATCGAGCAGCTTGAGCGAGCGCTCGCGAGCTTGCCCGTCCAGGCCGCGGAGGTCGAGCTCGCGCTCGAGGAGCGCGATGGAGTCCGCATGATTGCGGTTCGCGTCCGCGATATATTCGGCCCGGCGGAGCTCCTGTTGAGCGCGAACCTCCTCAACGCGAGCATCGATCAAGTCCGTCCGCTCAATGTCCGTCGGCTTCAGGCCCTTCGCGTCGGCCTCACGGATGGCGGCCCGGCGCGCCTCGTCGACTTCCCGGGCGCGAGGATCTCCGACGAGTGGGATGCTCGCCCGAATGTCATCGATACGCTTCCCGGCGGCGTCGATAGCCGCGAGCGCCTCGCCCCGGGCCTCCTCGGCGTGAGCGTCGGCGAGCGCCTTTCGATAGGCGTCGATTACTTTCGTCAACGTCGCGAGCGCGTCGCCCTGGGCGAGCGCCTGAAGCTTCAAAAGCGGGCGGAGAACCGCCTCCTCGCCGAGGACGCGGTTCATATCCGCGACGGCGATAGCCCCGGAGGAGACGCCGTCATTCACGGCCCGGCGGGCGTCGGTTTCGCCCCGCATCTGAGCGACGGCCTTCGCCCCTTGGGCCGCCCCTTCGGCAACGTCGAGATTCAGTTGCCGGCGGACCTGGGCCTCGGCCTCCGCCCCCTTACGAATGGCATCCGTGGCGCCTTCGCGCTGGGCCTCAGCGCGAACCGCCGCCTCGCCACTCGTTAGATAGGCCTCTGCCAGAGCGAGCGCGCCCTTGGCGCTCGCCTCCATCGCTTCAGCGTCGCGACGAAGGCTATCGGCCCGGGACTGTCCCGCATTTGGCGAGGGAGCCCCGCCCGTCCAGGCAACGTGAAAATGATTGCTATGTCCGGGATCACCCGGACCGAAGAGCTGCTCGACCCCCTGCGCATTGCGCCGGATGCGCACCCCATGTGCCTCAAAAAGCTGGCGGACATCGTCTTTCGTCATCGAGTCCATGCCGCCGGGCGGGACGAAGTCGATTGCCCGCCCGACATGATGGTCGCTGACCCGTTTTGTCCCCTTCACATATTTCGAGTGATCGGTCGTCGACGTGATTTGGACGCCTGGGATTTGCGCCTCGAGGAACCTCTTCATGTAGGCGACATCCGTCGCCGTCGACTCGGCCCCACGCCCTCCTCGCTGGGAGGCTTGCGCCGCCTTGACCTCGATACCCATCTGCGCCCGAAGCGCCTCGATTTGCTTGGTGAGCTCGGCGGTAACTTGTCCCTCAGCGCGAGCCCGCCGCTTCGCCTGTTCAATCAGGCCGTCGGGACCCTCATATTTGCGCTTGATGCGCTCGACGGGGTCGACCGCCCGCTTCGCCGCCTCGTCGGCGAGATCGGCGCGGGTTGCCTGATATTCCGCCTCGGCCTTCAGAATAAGTTGGCCCTGCTCGACCCCACGCGCCATCAGGTCGTCGAGCTGCTGTTGCAACGCCGGCAGATTTTGTGCGGCAAAATCCCTTCCCTCAGGCGTCGCCACACCCCTGAGAATTGCCATGCTATTTTCGATCTGCGCGCGGGTCTGCTCGATAAGGGCCTTCGTCGTCTTCCTGATGCGAAGCTCTCTTTCGATTTGGTTCTTTGCCTCGATATTGGCCTGCTCAGCCTCCGTCCGGGAGGTCTTGATGCTCTCCTTCCGAGCATGCTCGGCGTCGAGAATGGCGGCCCGGACGCCCTCCATCGAATGCTTGAACCGCTCCTGGGCCGCCCGGTTCGTCTCGGTTTCCTTCGCCTGCTTGATGAGCTCTTTCGTCGCCTTACCAACCGCGTCGTTCGCCCAGTCCATTTTTGAAGCGAGGAGGCCGAGAACCGTTACGCCGCCGATGACGGCGGCGCCCCAGGGGCCGCTGAGGAACGCGACCATCCGGGCCTTGGCCGCAGCCAAACCCGTAGTTGCAGCGGTATTGGCGTTCGTCGCCCCCGCATCGACGCCCTGGGCGACGGCGTCCGCCTCGGCGGCGACGGCCGACTCAGCGGTCGCGGCGGCGTTCGTCCGATGCGCGTTTGAGTTCGCTGAGGTTGCACCGGTGTTGGCGGTCGAGGCGCCGGTCGCGGTCCCGAGAGCCTCCGCTTCCGCCGCCGCGGCCGTCGCCACTCCTGCAATCGGCGCAATCGCCGACTGAGACGATCCCCGGAGCGAATCCGTCGCAACCGACTGGGCGACGACGGCGCTCGTCGCCGCCCCGGACGTGCTCGCGACTGCCTCGATCGAGCGCGCCGCCTGGGGACCGGCGGAATCCATCAGTTGAAGGGCTTGAATTATCTGCCCGAATTGCTGCCCGAAGACGACGGCTGGATTGACACCCATGGCGAGCTGTTGCGTCACGTCGCCGATTTGGTAGCTGAGTTGCTGATAGGCGGCCCGCCGGGCGCCCAGCGACTGTTCGTGAACCGCGCCGGCCTTGCCCGCTTGCTCGAGGGCGGCCTCCTCGGACCGGAGAATTTGAGCATAGCGATCGGCGCTGAGGAAGCCCGCCTTATGAAGCGTCGTCGCCCGGGCGACTTCATTGTCGTAGCGGACTTGCGCCGCGAAGAGCGGGTCGATCGCCGAAATCATCGACCGCGCTTGGGATTCCATCCGCTCTTGCTCGGCGAGGAGATCCTTCAGCGCCGCGGCGGAGTCGCGAGCGGACTTGCCGCTCGCCGCGTTGCCGCCGGACCTCGCGCCGTCGAAAGCGCCGGCGCCGGCGACGGTCCCGGAGTTGCGGGTGATTAGCGCTTGCAAGTCACTCTGAGGAGCGATTGAGGCGATTTTCTCCGCTGTCCGGGCCGCCTTGGCGAGCGCCGCCTCAGCCGCGCGGGCTTGCTCGTCGTAATTAGCGACGAGCCGCCTCGTTGTCGCGTCGCCCGCTTGGGCGATTTCGGCAAAGTCGTTTTTGACCTGGGCCTTTCCCTCGGTCGCGAGCCGTATTGCTACGCTGGGCCTAGCCATTGGTCACTCCGCAAATGGAAGGCGGGGAGGATGTGAGGAGGCCGACATCGCATCCGCATGCTAGGAGCCCCAGGGCGGTCCTCCCCGCCGGCCGAGCTCGCGCCCGGCTGTATCCGCCCTTCGCTTTGCTTAGGCGCCGGGGTTCTTGTACCCGCCGCGATGGTCGACGAGGCCGCATCCGAAATCCATGTAGACGCGGAACTTCGTCCCGAGCGTATCCCAGCCTTCCTGCATCTCGACGTGAGGCCCGGGGCCGGTCGAGTCGAGATAGGCATGCTCGAGCGTCGGCGCCTGCTGGGGATCGGCGAAGAGATACCAGGGATCGGCGGCGAGGCGCGGCTCGATGAGCGGAGTCAGCTTCCCCGCGAACGGGTTCGCTTCGTCGGAGCTCGTCGGGACGGTGGTCGCAACGAGGAGTTGCTCGATCGCCGTTTCCCGCTTCGGGCTCGCGAGGACGTACTTCGGAGCACAGGCAAGCGGCGTGACGCCGTCGGCGTCCTTCTGACTCCGCATTGCCAAGCGCCCGGCGCCCAGGGTTTCCACGTCCGGGGCCGCACCCGCGCCGGCGAGGTTGCCGTGGTCCGCGTGGAAAAGAGCCTTTCCATCGGCGAGAGCCGGGTTGTTGTTGATGAGCTCGGCGAATAGCTGAGCCTCCGTCTCCGCCGCGGCGCGAGCCATCACTCGCATCGGATCTCCGAAGGCGTTGAGATCGTCATTGATGAGGGCCTGCCGGCTGATTCCGAACTGCTTGGCGAACGTCTTGAGCCGATAGGTTTCCTTGCGCTCCTTGAAGCTTCCGCTCTTGATTTCGGCGTCCTCGCCGACTTCCTCGAGCGTGCCGAAGCCGGAGAGCTGAAGGCCGCTGATGGTGCGGAAGTCCCGAGCGCTACGCTCGCGGCTGAGGAGCTTGATGACGGACGCCGCCGCGGTGAACTGGTCGAGAAGAAAGCGCTGACCCGCCCCGAGGAGAAGGTCCGGGAAATCGCTCGTCGTGTGATTGGGACCGAACCCCCGCGCTTGATCGGCGACGAACATCGCTCGAGCGCCGATGCGATTCCAGGCAGCGGCGCTCAAGATGTCCGATGGCGACATGGTCCGTACGTTTCCGACGCCGCGGCGCTCGAGCATGTCCGCCGCGAGCTCGACCATGCTCCGGCCCATGAAAGCGCGGGCCTGTTCCGAGGGCTGTCGACCGCTCATGCGGGCGAAAAGCGCGTCCTCGATCGCGGAGCCGAGGAAATTCGGATCGTCATAAGTGCGCTGGCCGCCGACGATCGATGCCGTGACGGGGCGCCCGGTGTAGGGGTCGAACCCCGAATGTCGCGGGCCGCGGCCGACCTCGTTGCGCTGCCGCTCGGCGAGGATTCCGCCAATCTCCCGGCTCGCCGCATCCTGGCTGAGGCCGCGTTCGGCGAGCTCGAGGACGAGGCCCGCTTGCTGATCGGCGCCGATGGGCGTTCCATTGCAGCCCAGGCTCACGAGCTCGCGAAGCTGGGCGATGGTGGCGGGACCGCCGGCGTCCGCCGGCGGAGCGCCGGCCGGAGTATCGGTCGAGAGATTGGGTTGGTGACGGGCGGGCATGGCGGTCTCCGTTGGGGTGAGAGTGCGAAGAGTGCACAGAGAAGGCGCGAGGGAGTCGCCGCTTCGGACCGTGGCGGCGGCGTCAAAGGGGACGGGGACGAAGCTGATCTCGAACGGCTCCCAGTCGACGGCCCGATAGAGCGGGCGCTGTCCCTGGCGCTGCTCGATGTCGTAGGCGTGGACAGTGTAGCCGACGGAGAGGTTGCGGATGATCCCGGCGGCGATGTCGGCGACGATCGGCGCCAAATCCGCACGATCGGAAAGCTGCAGGGTGGCGACTCCGCGCCCATTCTCCATCCGAGCCGAGCCCGGGACGACGACGCCGATTTGAGCGGCGAGGTCCCCGCGCTTGTGCGTGTTCAGGACGGGAGCCCCGCCATTGAGACGGCCGAGCCGGACATTCTGAGAGCCGGTCGCGAGCTCCTCGTCGACGAGGCCGCACGTCTCCCAGTCAAACTTTGCCCCGCGAGAGCCCGTCGTCCAAACGACTCCGATGGTCCGTTGCTCGGCGTTCCAGCTCGAGGGCTGGAGCTCGACCGTGCGGGTTGCGGCTGGGGCCGAAACCTTGCGCTCGCCGAGAGGGGCGGGGGAAAGTGCGGGCGTCGTCATGGCGCTATTGAAGCGGAGCGCCGGCGGCGGGTCGATTACCCATAAGCGGCCACAAGTGGCCACGTGCGGCCAAATGCGTCATTCGGCCGCCCTCACAGAGGCGACGGATACGCGCCCGGCGAGTTGAACCTCGAGGAGTTGGTCCGTCGAATAGCGGACCCGCCCCCCAGGCGTCCGATGATAGCTGACCTTGCCATCAATCCGCCAACGGCGGAGCGTCCGCGGCGCGACGCTCAGGATGCGCGCCGCCGCCTTTTCGTCATAGTCGAAACCGCCGCCCGTCATGCCGCCCTCCGCTCTCGCGGAGCCTGTGAACTCCGCCAGTGAACCGAAAAGTTCATTAAGTTCATAATCTTGTGCACGGCTTGAACGGCGAACCCATGCCCCTCGCCGCACCGCATTAACCCCGCCCCCCGGGGGGAGGACCCGCGCCCCGCTGTCAGGCGTGGCCGGCCTGGGCCATGGCGAGGAGCGGCGTCCGCCGCACCTGCTCCGCCAAGCTCTCGACCGCCACGTCGACGAGGATCTCCACGGCCTGGTCCGGCGGAAAGCGAAGCGACAGGATCGAGGCCGCCGCGCCTATGAGCGCCGCCGCCGCCTCCGCGTGATTGTCGCTCTCGCAAATCGCTTTCATCTTCAGCGCGTCGGCAAGCTCGCTCATCGTCAAGTCTCCTGTCTCGAGTTAAAAGGCTCATCCTCCCTAACCTCCCTAAAATGGGAGGATCATTGGGAGGATAGAATTGAAGTAAAACAGGTGCTTGGATCGCATCCGGGAGGAAGGGAGGGAAATCACGGAAGGTTTTCTCACGCGCCCGCCGCGCACCTGCTAGGCAGAGGAGCCGCGATTTCCCTCCCATCCTCCCACAACCTCCCTGCGCCGCAGATTTCTGCGACTTTCGGGGTCTCGCTATCCTCCCATTGCAGGGAGGCAGGGAGGATGGGGTGAGGGCCGGGGGTGTCACGGAACGGCCCGGGCGCGGAGACGGAGTCCCCAGCGAATGCGGCGCCGATCGCCGACGAGCTGGTCGCGAGGGAAGCCCAGGCTCTCCATCAATGCCGCGAACTCGGCCGTCGAACCGGGCTCCTCGCCGTGACGGCGGGCGTAGATGCGCCAGTCGTCGTAAAGAGCGCCGGCCCCTTCAAAGTCGCAAGCGCCGCGGCTGCACCGCTCCTCGAGCCAGAGGGGTACGAGACGAGCGCAGAGGGGGCGCCTCATAACGAGATCCCCTCTCTTCCATCCCTAACTTGATCTATTTTAAAATCTTTAGGGGTACGGACAGTACGGACAGTTATGCGCAACAAATCCGCGCATACCTGCCCGCACCTACGCACATAGGGCGAGTGTCGGCGGCGACTGTCCGAACTGTCCGGACTGTCCGTGAACCTAGGATTTCCGCGGCTTTGAGGGACGGACAGTTGAAGGGGGCACGGACAGTCAAACTGTCCGTAGAGCCCGCTCCGCCCTGCCCTTCGCCCCGCCCGGTAGCTTCCTCGAGCCCCGCGCCGACGAGAAGCGCCGACTGTCCGGCCCAACTGTCCGTTAACTGTCCGTGCGGCGTAGGCCGCTGCTCGGCCGGCGGAGTTAGTCGCCGCCCAGGGCGCGGCGACGAGATTGCCCGCCCCCGAGTTTTCCAGCCCGAGGCTAAGTTGTTGCCCGTAAAAGGCCCGGTTTTCCAAGAACGTGCGGCGAACTTTGGCGGATTTCTGAGCTTTCCCACCTAAGCAGTTGTTTACCCCTCGCTGTTAGGAGGGTGCCGGACAACAGCCGGGGGCAGCGACGCTCGCATGACCGACATGATGAACTTCAAGACCGTCACCCTTCCCGAGGAGACGGACGATTTCGCGCCCACCATCCGGCCGCGGATTCCGCAGCCGGTGCGCCACGCCGCGATCGGCAAGGTCGTCGACATCCGCGGCGGCGGCGGCCGGATCGAGCTCGAGGCGTCGCGCATCGCCGATATCGCCCGCGATCCGGATCCGAGCATCGCCCTGTCCGGACAGGTCGGCGGCCATGTCAAGCTCGAGGCCGGCAATCGCTGGCTGCTCGCCAACGTCCGAAGCCTCACCCTTCGCGACGGCGAGGCCGGGATGGTTTCCGCCGACATCGACTTTCTCGGCGAGGGCGAGGAGGACGAGCAGAGCGGCAAGCTGATCAACTTCCGCCGCGGCATCACCGGCTATCCGCCGCCCGGCGCCAAGGTCTTCCCGGTCTCGGGTCAGGACATGCGGCAGATGTTCGCCGCCGACGAGCGCGCCCATATCGAGATCGGCACCGTCTACCCGACCAAGGACGTCCGCGGCGCCCTCTACGTCGACGCCTTGCTTGGCAAGCATTTCGCGCTTCTCGGCTCGACCGGCACCGGCAAGTCGACCTCGGCCGCCCTGATCATGCACCGCATCTGCGACCTCGCGCCCGAGGGCCATATCGTCATGATCGACCCGCACGGCGAATATTCGGCGGCGTTCAAGACGGTCGGCGAGCTGTTCAACGTCGAGAATCTCGCCATGCCTTATTGGCTGATGAACTTCGAGGAACATTGCGAGGTGTTCATCACCTCGTCCGGCGCCGAGCGGCAGCGCGATCAGGACATCCTCGCCAAATGCCTGCTCCAGGCCCGCGCCAAGAACCGCGCCGCCGAGGGCATGCTCAAGCTCACCGTCGATTCGCCCATCCCCTATGCGCTGTCCGACCTCGCCGGGGCGATCAACGCCGAGATGGGGCTTCTCAACAAGGCGACCGACACCGCGCCGTTCATGCGCCTCAAGACCAAGATCGACGAGCTGAAGGCCGATCCCCGCTACCATTTCATGTTCTCGGGAATGCTCATCGCCGATTCGATGACCAACTTCATCGGCAAGATCTTCCGACTCCCCGCCAAGGGCAAGCCGATCTCGATCGTCGACGTCTCCGGAGTTCCCTCCGACATCGTCTCGGTGGTGGTGGCGGTGCTCTCGCGGCTGGTCTTCGACTATGCGATCTGGTCGAGGAACGAGGTGCCCAGGCCCGTCCTCCTCGTCTGCGAGGAAGCGCATCGCTACATCCCGTCCGACAAGACCGGCGGCGGCCAGTCGGTCAGGAAGATCCTCGAGCGCATCGCCAAGGAGGGCCGTAAATATGGCGTCTCGCTCGGCCTCATCACCCAGCGGCCGTCCGATCTCGCCGAGGGCGTGCTCTCGCAATGCGGAACGATCATCGCGATGCGGCTCAACAACGAGCGCGACCAGCATTTCGTCAAGTCCGCCATGCCCGAGGGCGCGCGCGGCTTCCTCGACGTCATCCCGGCCTTGCGCAATCGCGAATGCATCGTCTGCGGCGAGGGCGTCTCGATCCCGATAAGAGTGTCGTTCGACGACCTCGAGCGCGACCGCCGCCCGGCCTCGTCCGACCCGCTCTTCTCCGAGCTGTGGCGCCAGACCGGCGACGAGGAGGCGATGGTCGCGAGGGTCGTCAAGCGCTGGCGAAGCCAGGGACGGTAGGCGCCGGCGTTGCTGTCCGGAATCGGACGAAGTGGACGAAGTGGACTGGACGCGCGCCGTTTCCTTCACCGGAATCCGCCCGAAAAGGTTCGAAAGACCCGCATGGAGGGCCACGAAATCCTGCGTCCTGAATAGGCCTTCCACCAGGTCGCGCGCCAGCAGGCACAGCCTGAGCGCGGCCATGAGCAGGGCCAGTACGAACGCCCTCGAATCGCGGGCAAAGCGCATGGCATAACTAGAACATATCAGGAACGAGAAGTCAAGCTCCGTCATCTCGGCGCAAACCGGGACCGCGCCGAAATTGGCGCCACGAAATTGGTGCCAGGCACCAATTTTATTCGGCGCCATATTCGGTGCCAGGCACCAATTTCTAAGACGTTGATTTGTCTAGGTCACCTTCGCGAAATTCGGTGTCTGACACCAATTTCCGCTTCGTGCCTTGGGCAAACCGAAATCGCGGCCTTCGGCCCTTATGGATCCTCGATCCGCGCAGTCCGCCGCCATTCGCAAGGCAGAAAGCAGATTGGTTCGCACAAAGGCACGAAGGCGCCAAGGATCCGCGAAGCGGCTTGTCCCATTGCCAATTCGAAGAGCCGGCAACCTATGCGCCGCCTAAAATCGGTGCCTGGCACCAATTTCTTAAGGTGCGGATCAATCGGTCGGCAGGACCCAGCTGAAGGCCTGGCGGTCGGTGGAGCGGATCGGCACGCCGGCGCGGTTGCGCGCCGGATCGTAGAGCATCCTCAGGGCGACGAGGCGGCAGCTGGTTTCGTCGAGGGCGATGGAGCCGCTGGACTCGACGACGTGGCAGCCCTCGGCATAGCCGTCTTCGGCCACCTCCCATTCGGCGACGACCCGCCCCGATTCGCCGTCGCGCAGGGCCCGGGCCGGATAGTCATTCTCCGAGAAGGTCAATTCAACGACCCGGTGGGGCGCCAGCGGGCCGAACCGAGCGATGGTCTTGACGCGACCGCCCAGCCTCTCCCGATTGCGCAGCGCGAAGTTCATGTACGAGACGCAGGCGCCGCCGGGATATTTGGCGACATAGGCGCGAAAGCCGGCCGGACGATTGGCGCGGCGGGCGGCGAGATAGTCCCTCGCCTCCTCGGACTCGGCCGTCCCCATCGCCTGTCCGGACTGAAGCATGAGGCAGGGATCGTTCAGCGACGGCAGCGGCAGCGTCAGCACGGGCGGCGGCGCCATCAGCACTGGGACGGCCGGCCTCCTGTCGAGGCGATCGACGGCCTTGTCGGCCGAATCGCGATGCGCGCCTTCCGGAAAGCGGACCAGATAGGTTTCATAGGCGTCGCTCGAATTCGCCTTTTTGGCGAGCATCCAGACCTCGTCGTCCGACCGGGCGGGCGCCGCCGGGGCCGCGGCGAGGAGCGCCAGGGCGATTGCAGCCATCGTCATCGTCCAAGTCTCCCCTTCACCCCGGCCGTTCGGCGGATAGGACAATCGGGGACGGGTTGGAAAGGCGGCGGCGCGCGAGGCTCAGGCCCGCGGCTTCTTCTTGCCCGTGCTCTCCGCCATCCGGGCCGCGCCCGGCTTGACCGCAAGCAGGGTCTTCAGCCGCGAGCGGAAAGCGGCGAGGCTCCCGCCGTCGAGCTGGGCGCGGCTGACGAACTTGACTCCCGCCGGGTTGATCGGGACCCCGTTCTTCAAAAGCTCGTAATGGAGGTGCGGACCGGTGGAGAGGCCGGTCGAGCCGACATAGCCGATCACCTGGCCTTGGCGGACGCTGCTCCCGGCGCGGGCGACGATGCGGCTCATGTGCGAGTAAGAGGTGACGAGGCCGCCCGAATGGGCGAGGCGGACCTGGTTGCCGTAGCCCCCCGCCCAGCCGGCCGCGGCGACCCGGCCGTCGATGGCGGCGAGGATCGGCGTTCCGTAGCCGGCGCGGAAATCGAGGCCCTTGTGCATCCGCGAATAGCCGAGGATCGGGTGGCGGCGCATTCCGAAATTGGACGAGACGTTGCCCGGCACCGGCCGCTGCAGCATGCCGCTCTCGCGGCCGACGCCCGAGGCCTCATACCATTCGGCCCGGCCGCCCTGCTCCCATTGCATGAGCTTGAGATCCTTACCCGAGCCGCGATCGAGGCCGGCATAGAGCAGCCGCCCGGTCTCGGCCTCGCCGGTGGCGGCGCGGCGATGCTCGAGGATGATGTCGAACCGGTCGTCCGCGGTCAGGCCGGAGATGCTGGTCTGGCTCGCGACGGCCCGGATATAGGCCTCGACCGCCTTGGCCGGGGCGCCGGCGGCGCGGGCCGAGCGGTAGAGGCTCGAGCCGACATAGCCCTGGATGCGGAGCGGCGTGCTGTCGACGGAGATGGGGGTTCGGGTGAGCGCGAGCTTCTTGCCGGCGCGCTTCAGCGACAGCTTGAGGTCGAAGCGGGCGCGAAGCGACAGAGCGGTGAGCGGCCTGGCGACGGTCCGGTCGGGACGGCGGCCGAGCACGATGTTCATCGACGTGCCGGCCCTGATCTGGTCGAGCGGGACGGCGGCGGCGACCAGCTTGGCGACCTCGTCCGCTTCCCTGGGCGCGACTCCGGCGCGCTCGAGGGCCCGGACGAAGCCGTCGCCTTCGCCGAGGGTCGCGACGAGCTCGACGGTCGGACGCTCGGGCCGGTCGAGCAGAGGCTCGACCGCGTCGGTCGGCGCCATGCGGCGACCGGTGTCGGCGCCCAAAGCGAGCGGCGAGATGGCGAGGCTTCGCGACTGGGCGAACTGGGCGTCGGAGAGCGGCCTGGCCGAGGCGGCCGGGATCGGGTCGAAGCCTGGCGCCAGCCACAAAGCGGCGCCGCACAGCGCGGTGCAGGTGAGGACTCCGCGAAACCAGGTGCGCGAGCCGATGCGCGAGCCGAGATCGACGACGAGATCGAAACGGCGCGGCGGCGGCGCCGCTCGGCTTCCGAAGCTGCGCGGGCAGACCGGCGCATCGAAGGCGAGCGCGGCGGCTCCGCCACCGGCGCCAGGCCTGATCTGGTTATACTGGTACAAAGCGGAAAATGCCCCCGCGATCCCTGGAAAACACCCCCCGGCCGCGGATCGTGGCCAGGTGGCGAGGACTGTGGCGAAACTGGGTTAAAGTCCAGTAAAGCAGGCCGTAATCCCCGCGGCCTTGCGATGAAGCGTGCGGTGGGAGCCGGTGAAGCGTGACGGCTTGCGGGAACTACTGTGCATCGTCATGCCGGGCTTGACCCGGCATCCAATGAACACGGACCCGCGCGAATATCCGCCAGCGTCAGTGTTCATGGGTCCCGGCTTTCGCCGGGATGACGCAAGTCATTGCGTCCGGGGCGGGAAATGCCGATCTAGGCCGGCATGAGCGAATTCGCCCGGGCGCCTCTGGCCGCCATCCTTGGGCCCACCAATACCGGCAAGACCCATCTCGCCGTCGAGCGGATGGCGGCGCATTCGAGCGGCATGATCGGCTTCCCGCTTCGGCTGCTGGCGCGCGAGGTCTACGACCGGGTGGTGGCGATGAAGGGCGTGGGCCGGGTCGCCCTGATCACCGGCGAGGAGAAGATCCTGCCGAAGGACGCGCGCTGGTTCCTGTGCACCCCCGAATCGATGCCGATGGACCGCGACTTCGCCTTCGTCGCCCTCGACGAGGCGCAACTGGGCGCCGATCCCGAGCGCGGCCACGTCTTCACCGACCGGATGCTCCACGCCCGCGGCCGCGAGGAGACGATGATCCTCGGCTCGGAGACTCTCAAGCCGATGGTCCGGGCGCTTCTGCCCAAGGCCGAGATCATCGGCCGGCCGCGCTTCTCGACCCTTTCCTACGCCGGCCCCTCGAAGCTTTCGCGGCTTCCGCCGCGCTCGGCGATCGTCGCCTTCTCGGCCGAGCAGGTCTACGCCGTCGCCGAGATGCTCCGGCGGATGCGCGGCGGCGCGGCGGTGGTGATGGGCGCGCTCTCCCCGCGCACCCGCAACGCCCAGGTGGCGATGTACCAGGCCGGCGAGGTCGATTATCTCGTCGCCACCGACGCGATCGGCATGGGGCTCAACATGGACGTCACCCATGTCGCCTTCGCCGGCCTCGCCAAGTTCGACGGCCACAGAAGGCGGCGGCTGACCCCGGCGGAGATGGCGCAGATCGCCGGCCGCGCGGGGCGGCACCAGCGCGACGGCACGTTCGGGGTCCTGACCCTCGAGGGCGAGATCTCGGCCGAGTTCAGGCCCGAGGAGCTGGAGGCGATCGAGGAGCATCGCTTCGCGCCGCTCGACCATCTCTACTGGCGCGAGGGCGATCCCGATTTCCGGAGCGTCGAGGCTCTGGTCCGCTCGCTCGAGCGGCGGCCGTCGGAGCCGGGCCTGCGCGCCGCGCCCGAGGCGATCGACCTCGCCGTCCTGAAGCGGCTTGGGGAGGATCCCGACGTCGCCGCCCGGGCGCTCGGCCAGGAGGCGGTGCGGCGGCTGTGGGCGGCCTGCGGCCTGCCCGACTTCCGCAAGACCGGCCCCGAGCATCACGCCCGGCTCGTCGCCCGGCTCTACCTCCACCTCAGCGAAGGCGACGGCCGAATCCCGCACGGCTGGTATGCGGCGCAGGTAGCCCAGCTCGACAACGTCCAGGGCGATATCGAGACCCTGGCCGACCGGCTCGCGGGGGTCAGGACCTGGGCCTATATCGCCCACCGCCCGGACTGGCTCGCCGAGCCCGCGGCGATGGCCGAGCGCACCCGCGAGGTCGAGGAGAGGCT
>JBEVDE010000348.1:0-4709 GCA_040514175.1 Allosphingosinicella sp.
GTTCGACCTGCCCCTGATCGGCTATTTCCCGCCCGGCTCGCCGCCCGACGCCGGCCTCGAGCCCGACGTCGCCGTCGCGCCGACCGCGAGCGACCTCTTCCACCGCCGCGATCCGGCGATGGCGGCGGCCGCCGCGTGGCTGCTCGGCGGGCCGGGCTGACGCGGGACCGGCGCCCCGGCCCTACCATTCGGCGAAGGTGCCGTCCTCGTGGCGCCAGATCGGATTGCGCCAGCGGTGGCGGTCCTTGTCCGCCTCGCGCACCGCTTCCTCGTCGATGTCGACGCCCAGGCCCGGGCCCGGCGGCACGGCGAGCCAGCCGTCGGTCGCGGTGAGCGGAGCCGGATCCTTGCAGAAAGTGTAGAGGTCGCCGCCGACATTGTAGTGGATGCCGAGCGACATTTCCTGGAGCGCGACGTTGGGCGCGGTCGCCGCGACCTGGAGGCAGGCGGCGAGGGCGAGCGGGCCCAGAGGGCAGTGGGGCGCCACGGCGACGTCATAGGCTTCGGCCATGGCGGCGATCCGGCGGGCCTCGAGGATTCCGCCGCAATGGCTGAGGTCGGGCTGGATGATGTCGACCGCTCCGGCCTCGAAGAAGGGCTTGAAGTCCCAGCGCGAATGGAGCCGCTCGCCGAGCGCGATCGGGGTCGAGACGAGCTGCGCGAGCTGGGCCAGCCCTTCCGGATTCTCCGAGAGCAGGGGCTCCTCGATGAACAGCAGACCGAGCGGCTCGAGCGCCCTGGCGAGCTGCTTGGCCATCGGCCGGTGGACTCGGCCGTGAAAGTCGAGGCCGACGTCCATGCCGGCGCCCTGCGCCGCCTCGACCCGGGCGACGACCTCGTCGAAGGCTTTGGGCGTGCCGATCCAGTCGAGCTCGGCGGTGGCGTTCATCTTGACCGCCGAGAAGCCCTGCTTGCGGCGCGCCGAGGCCGCCTCGCCAATCTCGTCGGGGCGGTCGCCGCCGATCCAGGCATAGGCCCGGACGCGGTCGCGCACCCGCCCGCCCATCATTTCCCACGCCGGAAGGCCGAGCGCCCTGCCCTTCAGGTCCCACAGGGCCTGCTCGAGCCCGGCAAGAGCCGACATCAGGACGGGGCCGCCGCGGTAGAAGCCGCCGCGATAGCCGATCTGGAAGACGTCCTCGATGCGGAACGGGTCGTGGCCGAGGAAGCGGTCGCGAAGCGCCGCGAAGGCGCCGTCGACCGCCTCGGCCCAGCCCTCGAGGCTCGCCTCGCCCCAGCCGACCGCGCCCTCGTCCGACTCGACCCGGACGAACAGCCAGCGCGGAGGGACGTAGAAAGTCTCGATCCTGGCGATCTTCATGACAACTCTCCGCGGCCGCACTCGCCGTCATCCCGGGCTCGACCCGGGATCCATGAACACCGCGGCCCGAATTTTACCGGTTCCGTGTTCATGGGTCCCGGCTTTCGCCGGGATGACGCGGCAAGGCTCATTCCCCCATCTCCGGATTGGCTGGCTCGGTGACGAAGCCCTTGAGGTGCTTGGCGGCTTCCTCCTGCTGCTCGCGCGCGAAGCCGCGGTCGGCCTGGGAGGGCGGGACGATCGGGACCGACAGGCACAGGCTCGAGGCGGGGAGGACGTCGCGCCAGTCCGCGATCAATTTCTTGTAGGCGCGGCCGACGTTACGGATGTTGCGGTCGAGATCGTACAGGCCGAGCGGGTTGACGTTGCCATTCTGCTCGCGAAGCGCCGTGTCCCAGTCGATCTGGTCGGTCAGCGAATACCAGGTGAAGCCGACGGTGGGGATGCCGACGTTGCGGATCCTGAGCACGTTCGCCCATTCCTTCCACAGCCACTGGACGGCCTCGTCGCCCCTGGGGCCTTCCCTCAAATTGGTCTCGGTGTGCATCACCGGAAGCCGGTATCGATTGTAATATTGGCGCGTGATCTCGCTGTAGCCGAACACCTCGCCCGAGCTTTCGGTATGGCCGTCGGCATAGACCCGATGCTCGTTGGTCATGTAATAATCGTTGCCGAGGATGCAGTGCTGCTTCAGCCGGTGGTTGAGGAAGAAATGATACTCCTCCCGGCTCATGCCGTTGTCCAAGAGATATTCGTACATCTCGCTGTCGACGCGGCGCCCGTAATTGAGATCGAGGCTGAGGAAGCGGCGGGAGTTCATCAGCTCGGCGGCGTGGATCGCGCCCGGGCTGTCGGCGTGGAAATATTCCGAGCTTTCCGACTGGATGAAGATGGCGTCGGGCCGGCGCTTCAATATCTCGATCATCGCCAGCACGTTCGCCTTGACGATATGCTTGAGCGCGGTGACGAAGCTGCGGTCGTCGTGCATCTGCTCGTTCCACCAGCCGTATTTCGCCGAGAAGATGGCGCAGATGAACATCTCGTTCACGGGGGTGTAGAGCTGCACCCAGGGGAAGCGGTCGGCGAAGGCGCCGGCATAAGTGGCGAAAAGCTGCGGAAAATCCGGATTCTGGAAGTTGCCGATCCAGTCGGGAACGCCGAAATGGCAGAGGTCGACGATCGGCGTGATGTTGCGCCGCTTCAATTCGGCGAAGCTCAGATCGGTGAATTCCCAATCGTGCTTGCCCGGTCCGAGCAGGGTGCGGTGAAGCGGAGGCCCGTAACGGAGGAAATGGATGCCGAGCTCGTCGACGCAGTCGAAGTCGGTCTGCCAGTGCCGGTAATGGCCGCACACCTCCATCTGGTCGACCCGGGTGCGGCCGCCGTTGATCGTCGGGATGCTGTTCTCGACCCCGGTGGCGAACATGAAATTGGCGATGATTGCCCTCCTGCGGGTATTGCGCGTCCTGACGGCTAGCCCGCAGGCGGCGGCGGGACCAGCCTGCAATGCGGACCGGAGGGAAAAAGACGGACGGCCGTTAAAGTTGCGTGACGGACCGGCCTTTGCCGCGTTAACGGCAGGCGGATGATGGAGCCCGTGCAATGAATCCCGGCGAAGAGCTCCGGCTAAGGCTGGCCGAATGCCCGCTGGTGGCGATCCTGCGCGGAATCACGCCGGACGAGGCGGAGGCGATCGGCGAGGCGATCTTCGAGGCCGGCATCCGGATCATCGAGGTGCCGCTCAACTCGCCCGATCCGCTGGCCAGCGTCGAGCGGCTGGCGCGGCGCTTCGGCGACAGCGCCCTGGTCGGCGCCGGGACCGTGCTCGAGGCGGCCGACGTGGCGCGCGTCCGCGATTCGGGCGGGCGAATCATCGTCTCGCCCAACAGCTTCGCCCCGGTCATCGAGGCGGCAGCGGCGGCGGGCCTGGTGTCGCTGCCGGGCTATTTCACGCCGACCGAGGCTTTCGCCGCCCTGCGCGCCGGAGCGACGGGGCTGAAGCTGTTTCCGGCCGAAGGCGCCGGGCCGGCGGTCCTGAAGGCGCAGCGGGCGGTGCTTCCGAAGGACGTGCCGGTGCTGGCGGTCGGCGGAATTTCTCCCGGCACCCTCCAGCCCTGGCTCGACGCCGGCGCCCAGGGCTTCGGTCTCGGCTCGGGCCTCTACCGGCCCGGCCAGCCGGCGCCGGAGACCGCGGCGAAGGCGAAAGCCTATATCGAGGCGTTGCAGGGCCGCTCGCCCCTCGACGAAAACTAGGCTGTATCGACACAGGGCGCTCTCTCCCCTCTCCCGTAAGCACGGGAGAGGGGTCCAAGCGGCTCCGCGCACAGCTGAATGTCGATACACCCTAGGATTCCCGCCCCTTCTCTCCTTCCTTGCGGAGAGAGGAGGCCAGCGCCGCTTCCGCCTTGGCGAACGCCGCCTCGTCGTCGACGTCGAGCCACCAGCGGCCGCCTATGTCGCGGGTGAAGGCCCGGCCTTCGTCCGCAAGCGCCTGGACGCCCTCCGACAGGGAGCCGGCGCCGCCGGCGGCGAGACTGGCGCGGAGCGCGTCGAGAAGCGCCGGAGTGGCGACGAAGATGCCGGTGTCGATCGCGTCGTAATGCGCCAAGGTCTTGCCGATGCGCCGGATCCGGCCGCCCTCGCCGAGCTCGATCTTGGTGGCGTCGTCCAGGTCCAGAAGCGGATTGTCCACGTCGT
This sequence comes from Allosphingosinicella sp., assembly GCA_040514175.1. GTDB lineage: Bacteria > Pseudomonadota > Alphaproteobacteria > Sphingomonadales > Sphingomonadaceae > Allosphingosinicella. Next base: position 4,019 of record JBEVDE010000348.1, read on the forward strand.
GGTCGGCGCCGAGGGTCAGCGCCGCGCCCCCTCGATCGGCGGCGATCATGTCGCGAAGGATCTCCGGGTCGAACAAATGGTCCGACATCAGCAGGACGAAGTCCGAGTCGAGACGGCTCTCCGCGGCGAGGACCGAGACTCCGTTGGGTCGGGCCCATTCCTCATTGCGCACGATCTCGACGGGCAAGCCGATCCGCCCGGCAAGCTCGCCGAGGAAGGCTTCCAGGGGCTCGGGCTCGTAGCCGGTGACGACGACGAATCCGGTCGCGCCGCCGGCGGCCGCGGCCCTCGCCACATGCTCGATGAGCGGCCGGCCGGCGACCCGGGCGAGCGGCTTGGAGGCGGCGAGACTGCGCAGCCTAGTCCCCTGCCCCGCCGCGATGATCAGGCATTTCATGCCGCGCGCCTTAGGGCGGCCGGACGCCGCGGGCGAGAGGCAATGCGGCGGGCTGGCAAAACGGCTCGCGACGGACTAGCTTCGGCGCTCAAGCAGGAGACGACCCGATGCGAACTTTCCTCAGCCTGACCCTCCTGGCCCTCGCCGCCGGCGCGGCCGCGGCGCCCGCCCCCCAGGCCGCCGAGATCAAGATTCCCTTCCTCAGCAGCATGAGCAACGTCGAATGGAAGGCGGCGTCCGACGATTCGCTCTATCTTCGCGGCCCGAAGGGCGATTGGTATTTCGTGCGCACGG
>JBEVDE010000397.1:0-5916 GCA_040514175.1 Allosphingosinicella sp.
ATCGAGGCGCTGTTCCAGATCGAGGAGGAAAGCGGCGCCGCCGTCGACGCGACCCGCTACGGCAGCTGGGGCTTCGACACCGCCGGAATGGACCGCGGCGTCAAGCCGGGCGACGATTATTACGCCTTCGTCAACGGCGCCTGGGCGAGGAACACCCGGATTCCGGCCGACCGCTCTTCCTACGGCGCCTTCGCGGTGCTCCGCGACCTTTCCGAGGCCCGCCTGAGGAAGCTGATCGAAAGCTACCGGCCCGGCGCCCCCGGCGACGAGGGCAAGGCGGCGGCGCTCTACCGGGGCTATCTGGACGAGGCCGCGGCCGAGCGCGCCGACGCCGTCCCGCTCCTCGCCCGGCTCGTCCCCCTCTACCAGGCGAAGACCAGGGACGACATCGCCCGGTCGATGGGCCGGGCGCTGGGCGGCTTCGGCTCGACCTTCTTCGGCCCCGGAGTGAGCGACGACGCCAAGAGGCCCGACGTCTACGCCCTCTATCTTCGCCAGTCGGGCCTCGGCCTCGGCGACCGCGACTTTTACGTCGACGCCAAGTTCAAGCCGCAGCGCGACCGCTATCTCCTCTACGTCCGGCAGATGCTGGACATGGCCGGCTGGCCCGATGCGGCGGGGGCGGCCCGGGAGGTCGTCGCCCTGGAAACCAGGATCGCCGAGGCGCACTGGACCCGCGCCGAGAGCCGCAACCGCGACAAGACCTACAATCTCATGACCCGGGCCGAGCTCGAGGCGCAGGCGCCGGGCTTCCCCTGGGCCACCTTCCTCGACGCCGCCGGAGTCGGCCGCGCCGAGCGCGCCATCGTCGCCCAGAACACCGCCTTCCCCAAGGTCGCCCGGATCTTCGCCGAGGCCGATCTTCAGACGCTGAAGGCCTGGCAGGCCTTCCACACCACCGACGAGATGGCGCCTCTGCTGTCGAAGCGCTTCGCCGACGCCAGCTTCGAGTTCCGCGCCAGGTTCCTCAACGGCCAGCCGCAGCAGCGCGAACGGTGGAAGCGCGGCGTCACCTTCGCCGAGAATGCGATGGGCGAGGCGATCGGCCGCGACTATGTGAAGCTCTATTTCCCGCCCGATTCCAAGGCGAAGATGGACGCCCTCGTCGCCAATCTGCGCACCGCCATGGGCAGCCGAATCCAGGGCCTGCAGTGGATGGGGCCGGCGACCAAAGCGGAGGCGCTGAAGAAGCTCGAGGGCTTCAACGTCAAGATCGGCTATCCCTCCAAATGGCGCGATTATTCGGGCCTCGAGGTGATTCCCGGCGACCTTGTCGGCAATGCCGAGCGCGCCGCCCGCTTCGAATGGGATTTCCGCCGCAACCGCATCGACCAGCCGGTCGACGAGACCGAATGGGGCATGACCCCGCAGACGGTGAACGCTTATTACAACAGCGTGAAGAACGAGATCGTCTTCCCCGCCGCCATCCTTCAGCCGCCCTTCTTCGATCCGGACGCCGACCCGGCCGTCAATTACGGCGGCATCGGCGGGGTGATCGGCCACGAGATCGTCCACGGCTTCGACGACCAGGGCCGCAAATCCGATTATGCCGGAGTGCTGCGCGACTGGTGGACTCCGGAGGACGCCGCCAAGTTCGAGGCCCAGGCGGCCAAGCTCGGCGCCCAGTACGAAGCCTATGCCTTCCCCAATCTTCCCGGGGTCCATATCAACGGCCGCGCCTCGATGGGCGAGAATATCGGCGATCTGGGCGGGATCACCCTCGGCCTCGAAGCCTATCGGACCTCGCTGGGCGGCAAGCCGGCGCCGGTGATCGACGGTTTCACCGGCGACCAGAGGGTCTTCCTCGGCTGGGGCCAGGTCTGGCGCAGCCTGTTCCGCGACGAGGCGCTTCGCCAGCAGCTCGTCGGCGAGTCCCACTCGCCCGGAATGATCCGCGCGATCGCGCCCCTGCGCAACATCGACGCCTGGTACGAGGCGTTCGGGGTCAAGCCCGGCGACAAGCAATATCTCGCGCCGGAGGACAGGGTGCGCATCTGGTGAGCCGCCTTGCAGGGGCGATTCCCCCGCATTATCTTGGCCCCATGGCGCGCAAATCCAGGAATGTTCGCGACGAGGAAGAGGCGGCTCTGCTGAAGTCGCTGCGCGAGCATGGCCGGGTCGTCGAAGCCGACGCGGAAGATGCCCCCCTCCCCCCTGGGGTGACTCATGTGCTGGTGCGGGAGCCCGGTTCCTCCAGGCCTCGCCTCGTCGAGAAGCGCAAGTCGTTCATCTGAGCGCCCGGCGGTGCGCCGTTGCCGCGCAGCCGCAGGCGAAGGCGACCCGTTCGAGCACCGCCTGACGGCCCGAGCGCGCCACCGCGTGGGTCTTGGCGCCTTCCTTGGCGATGAACCCGGCGCCTCCCGAATTCGGGCTGGGCCTGGCCGGGGACGATCCGTCGAAGGCGATCGACCCGCGCCGGACCAGCATCTCGACGAAGTCCCTCACCTCGCTCGACAGAACCGCCTCGCTCTGCACCGATCCGAGCAGAGCAGTGCTTCCGCCGGATTCGCCGACCAGAGCCGGCCGCGGAACGTCGGCGACGACGTTGTTCAGCCTCTCCGAGAGGCCGCTGAGGTCGACCCGGGCCCGGGCGGCGACCTCGGTGACGATGCCCGCCCCGATATCGTCGAGCCGGCGCAACGACAGCGCCGTGCCTTGCGCGAGACCAAGCAGTTGGCGAACCCGGGCCTTGCCGGCTCGGGTCAGCATCGCCGCGCCCTTGGCGGACGCGCTCGGCGCGGCTTTGGCGACCGGTGCCTGGGGCGCGAGGAAGCCGCTGGCGCTGACGGCGAGGCCGTGGGCGGCAAAGGCGGCCTTGATGTGCGCGGCATTGGCGCCGTTATGGAGCTGCTGATCGATCAGCAGCATCGTCCGGCCCCAGGCCAGGAACAGCCGCGGCACGATCGGCGCCTGCGCCGCGGCGCGCGCCGCGAGCAGGGTCGCTTTCTGGCAGGCCGTCCACAAATTGGCCTGCGAGCCGGCCCCCGCCGCGAAGATGTTGCGAATGAGGTCGTAATAGACGCCCGACACGATCTGGCCGAGGCTGTGCGCTTCGTTGATGAGAGCGCCCGGCCCGCCGTTGGCCGGCAGGGTCTGGGGCAAGACCCACTGGAAATTGTTGCGCGCCCGCCGAGGCGCGGCGGCATTGTGATTGGGTCTGATGGCCCGGCGCACGCCGTCGGAAAGCGCCTCGGCCGTCGTCTCGACGAAATTGGCCTGGTTGAGGACGCCGGCGCCGGCGAGCAGCTGCTGGCGGGTCTGCTGGGCGGACAAGGCGTACAGGATCGCGATCATGTCGCCGAAGCCTTCGTGGAAGGCCGCCGCCTCGATCATCGTGACTCCCCACAATTGCGGCCGGATCGAGTCCAGGATGGCGTGGCCGGTTTCGTGGGCGACGACGTCGCTGCTCGCTCCGGAATAGAGGATCTGCTGACCGATCGGGAATTCGTAGAACTGGATCGCCTGCCGGGTGTAATAGGCGTTCAGATCGACATCGAAGTTCGGAATCAGCTGCATCCTCGTCATCGCCGGCTTGCCCTGCCAGCCGGGCAGCGGCCCGCAGATCGATTCGAACACGTCGAGCGTCCGGAACGCGGCCTCGCGGCTCTGCCAGGCGACGAAGTTGAGACTCGCCGTCGGATAAACGGCCGCGGGCGGAAGGCCGGTGACGACGAAGCGCACCTTGTTCGCGGGCCGGTCCTGGACGGGGTTGATTTGCCGCACCGGCTGCTGGAGCAGGGGATCGTTGGGAATGTAGGCAATCGGCATCGGACGTCTCCATCGCGTCTGAGGATCGTTCAGGTTTCAGGATAGGGATGCCATGGCGAGCCGGCCTTCCATGTCTCCTGCCCCGCTATGATCAGGCAGCGCATGAAGTCGGGATTGAAGATGTCCTCGTCGGATTCGGCCTCCTTGCAGCCGTGGCCGGCCGCGCTGGCGACCCAGGTCGAGAGCTGCGGGGTCTGCTGGGAGACGGCGTAGACCGAATTCTGCTCGATCTGGTCGAACACCAGCTCGCGCAGTCGTCCGACCGCTCCGAACAGGGTGGGCTTGACCTGCTTCGCGATGCCGGCGCCGGTAACGCCGTTCATCAGGACGTACAGATTCCCCTCCCGCCCGCGGCTGGCGAGGCCGCGCGCCGCCGACCCCTGGACTCCGGCGAGGAAGACGGAATGCCGCACGCCCGCGTCGAAATAAGGGGTCCCGTTGATCGTGACCTGCCTGAAGACGACGGGAATGGCGGCGGAGGCGAGCAGTGCGCCTATATAGCAGTCGCTGCGCTCCTTGCCGTCGAGCTCGGCGGCGATGCGGGTGAGGTCGATGGCGTACATGCGGCCGTCGAGCGCATCGACGGTGCCGACCATCAGCCGGCGGCCCTTGCGATATTCCGCCGCGACTTTCGGGAAATAGGGTTCGGCGAATCCCCGGGCATATTCGACGAGCGGCTTGAGGCTCGCCGTGGAGCCGTGGGTGAGGAAGAACAGCTTGCCGTAGCGCTTCACGAGCTGCGCCTCGTGGTCGATCGTGTAGGCGCGGACCAGGTCGGCGTCGGCGTCCCGGCCGATGAAAGCCAGAGTCGATTGCAGCGCACCCGTGCTCACGCCGGTGACGACGTCGAAGCTCGGCCGCACCGGATCGGATTCGTCGCTCCATTGGTCGAGCAGCCCAGCGCCGTAAGCGCCCCATTTGCCACCGCCCGAAACGACCAGCATGTTGACCGGCCGAGGGCCGCTCGCCCCGGGTCCCGGCGCCGGAGTCGCCGCGTCGGCGAAGACCTCATCGAGCGAGCCCGCCACGGCGGGACGAATGGGACCACCGGGAGTGACCGGCACCGCCACCCTGAATTCGTTGAAGCGCGGACAGGCGAAATTGAGCGGCCGGTCCGACCCGCAGGCACATAGGAACAGGGTGAATGCCAAGATTATCCGCCGCATAAAGGCCTCCCGCGACGCCGCCGTGCGGCATCGAACATGTCCTGAGAAACCGGCTCCGAACCAAGCGGCAGCCCTCTGGCCGCCATGTCCGAACCCGGACCGGATGCGCCTTCGCCCGGCGCCAAGTCTGTGAGGAATGTCACGCGCGACGCCGGAAAAAATGCGGCCGGGCCGGGGCCCGGGCCGGAAAAAGGCCTCAGGAGCGGGTCGCCAGCCAGATCATGTGCTTGGCTCCGCTCCGCCCCGCATGCGCGCGGACCGTGATTTCCTCCACCGCGAAGCCGGAGTCGCGGAGCCTGCGGCTGAACTGGCGGTCGGCCGCAGCCGACCAGATGGCGAGAACGCCGCCGGGACGGAGCGCCGCCCGCGCCCGGCGCAGCCCCGCCAGGTCGTAGAGCCGGTCGTTGCTCTCGCGGCTGAGGGCGTCGGGGCCGTTGTCGACGTCGAGCAGGATCGAATCGTAGGCGCCCCGCGCCGCTGCGATGAGGCCGACGACGTCTTCTTCGACGATCCGCACCCGCGGATCGTCGAGGCTGCCGCCATGGACGTGCGCCATCGGCCCCCGCGCCCATTTGACGATCGCCGGCACCAGCTCGGAAACTTCGACCGTCGCCTCCCGGTCCAGCGCGCCCAGCGCCGCGCGCAGGGTGAAGCCCATGCCGAGCCCGCCGATCAGAAGCGCCGGCCGCTTCCGCTTGGCCATCCGCTCGCAGGCCAGGGTCGCGAGCGCCTCCTCCGACCCGCGCAGGCGCGTGCTCATCAGCGCGTTGGCGCCGAGCATGATCCAGAAATCGTCGCCGCGCCGGACGAGCCGGAGCTCGCCGCCGCCGCCGGGAACGACGGCGCTGTCGATCAGGACGCGAGGGATCATGGCGCCGCCCCTTAGGGTCCGTACTCAATACCGGCAACGGTCATGACGGGGCGGAGAGGCGGTTAGGGCTAGGAGCGAGCGAGGGAGCGATGCATGGCGCATCGTGACCGA
>JBEVDE010000071.1:0-3169 GCA_040514175.1 Allosphingosinicella sp.
CGCCCGGAATCGCCCCGCGGATCGCCCGCATCGCCTCCAGCGTGGCCGCGCACTCGTTGACGAGGGCGCGAAGGAAGGTCGGATAGTCGCGGCCGTGCGGATACCAATGGCCGTAGAGGCCGGAGAAGCGCGCCGTGGTGAGCGGCTCGTTGACCGGGGTCCACGTCTCGATCCACGGATAGCGCTCCGCCACCCGGGCCGCGTAATCGGCCAGCTTCCTCGCGAAATCGGGATCGAGAAGATCGGTATGCCGGGGGCCGGAGCCGTGATGGAGGAGGCCGCCGACGACCTTGATTCCGGCCTCGCGAAGCATCGCCAGGCGATCGTCGCACCAGGCGAAATCGAGCCGGTCCGGCCGCTCCGGAGCGACCGCCTCCCACAATATCGGGAAGCGCAAGGTGGTGAGGCCGAGCCCTGCGATGAGGTCGAAATCCTCCCGCCGGCCGCGATGGCCGGTTTCGATCGATTGATCCCGAAAATCCTGGTGGAGGCGGACGATCGTGCATTCGGCGCCGCCCCACAGCTCCAGGGGAGGCGTCTCTCTTTGAGCCGTCATTCCGATCCGTTCATTGTGGCGGTGGGTAACGAACCCTCCTGCCGAAGCCCGGGTTCCGCGAAATCCGCGGCCGCTAGGGATATCGTAACCTATGTCATGCCATCCTCGTCCCGGCCCGAGGGGAGAGTGCGATGCGTGTCCAGCACCAGGAGCAGAGCTTCGAAGACCGCCGCTGCGAACCGCGCCACGAGGGCCTGATCGACAGCGCCGTCATTCTTTTCCGGGGCGAGCGCCATGAGGTGCCGGTGCTCAACATCTCGACCCGCGGAACGATGATCGAGAGCGCGATCGCGCCTCGGCTGGGCGAGACCGTTCTCGTCGAATTCCCCGAATGCAGCCGCATCCACGCCTTCGTCCGCTGGGCCCGCGACGGCCGCATCGGGCTCAATTTCGGCCACGAGATGGTGCTCGGCTGAGAATCCTCCCCATCGAAGATGGGGAGGGGGACCAGGCGAAGCCTGGTGGAGGGGTAGAAGCACCTGCCTTCGGGGTTCTACTGCGAATCGCCGAATTACCCCTCCACCACCCTTCGGGTGGTCCCCCTCCCCGCCGCGTCGCGACAGGGAGGATTATTTGCCCAGCGCCTTCAGCACCGCCGGACTGATCCCGCTCACCATGATCTTTATCCCCTGGAAGTTCGGATGCATCCCGTCCGGCAGCGCCAGCGAGGGATTGCCCGCCACCCCGGCGAGGAAGAAGGGATAGAGCGCGGCGCCGTGCTTGCGGGCCAGATCGGGGAAGATCCGGTTATACTCCGCCGCATAGCCGCCGCCGAGATTGGGCGCGGCGAGCATGCCCGCGATCAGCACCGGGATCCTCCGGCGCTTCAATTCGGCGAGGATGGCGTCGAGATCGGCCCGGGTCTGCGCCGGCGCAAGGCCGCGCAGCATGTCGTTGGCGCCGAGCGCGACGATGGCGAGGTCGGGCTTCGACTTCAGCCCGTCCAGGGTCCATTTGAGCCGCGCCCGCCCCTGCGCGGCGGTGTTGCCCGACACTCCGGCGTCGGTGACGAAGGCGCGCAGGCCGTTGCGCCGGAGCCGGCCCTCCAGCTGAGGAACGAAGCCCTGGCCGGGCTCAAGGCCGTAGCCCGCGGTGAGGCTGTCGCCCAAAGCGAGGACGTGGACGTCCTTCGCCGCGGCCGGCGCCGCCGGGGCCGCGATCAGGAGCAGCGCGTAGACAAGCCGCCGAAGCGCCCCATATGGGAGCCGTAACACCATCGGATTTCCTTCCCCTTCATGACCGGCTCCTACGTTATCGACGCTTCGAATGTCACGCTGGCGCTCGGCTCCGGCGCGGGCCGGGTCGAGATTTTGCGCGGGGTCGGCCTTCGGGTCGCGAGCGGCGAAAGCGTGGCCCTGCTCGGCCCCTCGGGAAGCGGAAAATCGTCGCTGATGGCGGTATTGTCCGGCCTCGAGAGGGCCACGGGCGGCGCGATCGCCATCGCCGGTGCGGATTTCACCGCGCTCGGCGAGGACGATCTGGCCCGGGCCCGGCAGGGGCGGATCGGAATCGTCCTCCAGGCCTTTCACCTGCTGCCGACGATGACGGCGCTCGAGAATGTCGCCGTGCCGCTGGAGCTGGCCGGCCGCGACGGGGCGTTCGAGCTCGCCCGCGCCGAACTCGAGGCGGTCGGCCTCGGCCACCGGCTCACCCATTATCCGGCGCAATTGTCCGGCGGCGAGCAGCAGAGGGTCGCCATCGCCCGGGCGACCGCGCCGCGCCCGGCCCTGCTCTTCGCCGACGAGCCGACGGGCAATCTCGACGCCGCCACGGGGACGGCGATCCTCGACCTGCTGTTCGAGCGCCAGCAGGGGACGGGGGCGACCCTCCTGGTCATCACCCACGATCCCGCGCTGGCCGCGCGCTGCGGGCGGGTGCTGGAGATGCAGGACGGGCGCATCGTGAGGGATTCGAGAGGGTGAGGGGGGCTCTTAAATTCCTCCCCGAGAGTTCTCGGGGAGGGGGACCGCGCGAAGCGCGGTGGAGGGGTTCTTCGGACTCTGAAAGAACCCCTCCACCAGGCTTCGCCTGGTCCCCCTCCCCCGGAAATCCGGGGGAGGATTTCAGGTGATCCCCCTTCGCCTTGCGCTTCGCGACCTTCGCGGCGGGCTCGCCGGGCTTCGGCTGCTCGCCATCTGCCTCTTCCTCGGAGTCCTCGCGCTCGCCGGAGTCGGCTCGCTCTCGGCCGCGATCGTCGCCTCGCTGGCCGAGCGCGGGCAGGAGATATTGGGCGGCGACGTCCAGCTCGTCGTCGCTCAGCGCGAAGCCGGCCCGCAGGAGCTCGCCGCTTTCTCGCGCGAAGGCCGGATCAGCCACATCACCCGGATGCGCGCCATGGCGGCCCGGCTCGACGGCGCGGAGAGCGTCCTCGTCGAGCTGAAGGGGGTCGACGAGGCCTGGCCGCTCTACGGCGCCTTCCGCTCGGAGCCGTCGGCGCGGCCGGGCGCCGGCCAGGTGGCGATCGGGCCGGAGCTTGCGGACCGGCTCGGAGTCCGCGCCGGCGACCGGATCCGCATCGGCGCGGCCGAGCTCGAGATCGCGGGGCTGATCCGGCAGGAGCCCGACCGGGTCGGGCAGGGCTTCACCCTCGGCTCGACGGCTCTCGTCGACCGC
>JBEVDE010000072.1:0-10642 GCA_040514175.1 Allosphingosinicella sp.
GAGCGCTTCATGGTCGAGCGGCTTCGGCCGGTCGGGCGCGGAATCGAGGAAGAGCGCGAGCTTCTGAAGCTCCAGGGCGAGCATGGCGCGGTTGCCGGCGCAGGCGTCGGCGAGGCGCCGGGCGACGTCCGGCCGGGCGGTCAGCCCCTCGCCGCGCGCCATCTCGATGACGAGCCGCTCCGCTTCCGCGCCTTCCGGCGCATAGCTCGCCAGGGCGAGAGCGGCCGGCTCGGCGAGGGCGAGCTTGAGAAGCTTGGAGGCGGGCTTGAGGGCGCCGGCGATGAGCAGGACCGGATTGCCCGCCGCCGGCGCCTGGAGCAAGGCCTCCACCGCCGCCAGGCTTTCGTCCCCGGCCGGCTGGACGACGATGTAGCGCGCGCCTCCGAACAGGGAGATGGAGGCGGCCTCGTCGGCGAGACGGGCGGGATCCGCCTTGAGCTCCGCCCCGGTCAGCTCCACCCGTTCCGCCTCGGCGCCGGCGCCGGCGGCCGCCGCTCTTATCAGGGAATGCGAGCCCGATTCATCGGGACCGTAGAGCAGGAAGAAGCGCCAGGCCGAGGGGCTCCTCAGCGCCCGCTCCATCTCGGCGCGCTTCGCTTTCACGGGGCGTCGCCGGTACGCCGCGCATAGAGGGCGACCCGGGTGACGATCTGGTCGGCGACCTCCTTGGACAATCGCTCGAGCGCCGTCTGCTCCGCCGCGACCGTGGCATATTCGGAGCCGACGACGTCGATGCCCGCGTCGGAGCCCGCGGTGGCGTCGAGCAGGACCGTGCCCTTGGCCGAATCGACCAGGCGGTAGCGCGCCCGCAGAGTCCGCCGCTCGCGGGTCACCGCGTCGTCGGAGCGGATTCCGAAGCCGGTGATGTCGTCGTCGAGCAGGACTTCGAGCCGGTAAGCGGCGGTTCCGCCGGCGGGAGCGCCGAACCGGTCCTCGAGCGCGGTTCGGACCAGCCAGCCGGCGCGGCCCTCGATCGGCGCGACCGTCACCGAGCGCAGGGTCTGAGCCACCGGGCCCGAGGCGCCGCCGCCGTAAAGCGGCTGGAGCCCGCAGCCCGCCAGCAGAAGGGTCAAAGGGAGCAGGCGCTTCATGCGACGATATTCACCAGCCGGTCCGGAACGACAATCACCTTGCGCGGCGGCATGCCCTCGAGGATCCGGACCACTTTCTCCGACGCCAGCGCCATCTCCTCCAATATCTCGCGGGCCGCGCCTTTCGGCGCGGTGAGCGTGTCGCGCAGCTTGCCGTTGACCTGGACGGCGATGGTCACTTCCTCCTCGACCAGAAGGGCGGGGTCGGCGACAGGCCATTCGGCCTGGGCGATCAGACCGTCCCGTCCCATCGCGGCCCAGGCTTCCTCGGCGAGGTGCGGCACCATCGGCGCGGCGAGGCGGACGAGGATCTCCACCGCCTGGCTCTTGGAGGGCGAGGCCGGCGCCTTCTCCAGCGCGCTGGTCAGTTCGTACAGATTGGCCACCGCCTTGTTGAAGGCGAGCGCCTCGATATTGACGCCCACGGCGGCGATGGTGCGGTGGACCTTGCGGTCGAGCGCCGGATCCTCGCCGTCGCCGAGCCAGGTCGACGACCCCCTTTCCGCTTCCGCGGCCGCGAGCCTCCAGATCCTCTGGACGAAGCGCCAGCTCCCCTGGATCCCCGCCTCGCTCCATTCGAGGTCGCGCTCGGGCGGGCTGTCGGACAGCATGAACCAGCGCACCGCGTCGGCGCCATATTGGTCGACGATCGGCTCGGGATCGACCGTGTTGCGCTTCGACTTGGACATCTTCTCGATTCGGCCGCGGGTGACCGGTCCGTTGTGGCGCTCGGCCTCCTCGGGCGTGAGCCATCGCCCTTCGGCGTCCTGAAGGACGACGTGGGTGACCATCCCCTGGGTGAAGAGGCCCTTGAACGGCTCCTCGATGTCCAGCCGGCCGATGCGCTGCAACGCCCGGGTCCAGAAGCGGGCGTAGAGGAGGTGGAGGATCGCATGCTCGACCCCGCCGATATATTGATCGACCGGAAGCCAGCGCTCCGCTTCCGCCCGGTCGAACGGCGAGTCGGCGGGCTGGCTGGCGAAGCGGATGAAATACCAGGACGAATCGACGAACGTGTCGAGCGTGTCGGTCTCGCGCCGGGCCGGAGCGCCGCAATCGGGGCAATCCACCTTCGCCCAGGTCGGGTGGCGGTCGAGCGGGTTGCCCGGAGTCGCGAAGTCGATGTCCTCGGGAAGCACCACCGGCAGCTGGTCGCGCGGCACCGCGACGGGCCCGCAGGCCTCGCAATGGACGATCGGGATCGGCGTGCCCCAGTAACGCTGCCGCGACACGCCCCAGTCGCGAAGCCGCCAGACGGTCGTGCCCTCGCCCCAGCCCCCGGCTTCGGCACGGGCGATGACCTCGCGGATGGCGTCCTCGGCGGTGAGTCCGTCGAGGAAGCGGCTGTTCACCAGCCGGCCGGGGCCGGAATAGGCCTCGTCACCGATCGGCTCGCCGGCTTCCTCGATCGAGGGGGCGACGACCCGGGTCACCGGCAGGCCGTATTTGCGGGCGAAGTCGAGATCGCGCTGGTCGTGCGCCGGGCAGCCGAAGATGGCGCCGGTGCCGTAATCCATCAGCACGAAATTGGCGACGTAGAGGGGGAGGGTCCATTCCGGGTCGAGCGGGTGGATGACCCGGATTCCGGTGTCGAAGCCCTTCTTCTCCGCCGTCTCCAGCTCGGCGGCGGTGGTGCCGCCCTGCTTGCACTCGGCGATGAAGGCCGCGAGCCCGGGATTCCGCTCGCCCAGCGCCAGGGCGATCAGGTGATCCGGGGAAATGGCGGCGAAGCTGGCACCGAAGATCGTGTCGGGCCGGGTGGTGAAGACGTCGAAGGAGGAAGGACTTTCCTTCCCTTCCGTCGAAGCCAGCTCGAACCGGAATCTCATCCCCTGGCTCTTGCCGATCCAATTCTCCTGCATCAGCCGGACCTTGTCGGGCCATTGGTCGAGCCGGCCGAGGCCGTCGAGAAGCTCGTCGGCGAAATCGGTGATCTTGAGAAACCACTGGCTGAGCTTGCGCCGCTCGACCAGTGCGCCGGAGCGCCAGCCGCGGCCGTCGATCACCTGCTCGTTGGCGAGCACGGTCATGTCGACCGGGTCCCAATTGACCTCGCTCTGCTTGCGGTAAACCAGCCCCGCCTCATGGAGGTCGAGGAACAGCGCCTGCTCATGGCCGTAATAAAGCGGATCGCAGGTGGCGAGCTCGCGGCTCCAGTCGAGGGCGAAGCCGAGCCTCTTGAGCTGGGCGCGCATCGTGTCGATGTTCGCCCAGGTCCATGTTCCTGGATGGACCTTCTTCTCCATCGCCGCATTCTCGGCCGGCATGCCGAAGGCGTCCCAGCCCATCGGATGGAGCACGTCGAAGCCGTTCATCCGCCGGTAGCGGGCGAGCACGTCGCCCATCGTGTAATTGCGGACGTGGCCCATGTGGATGCGCCCCGAGGGATAGGGAAACATCTCGAGGATGTAGGCGCGAGGCCGGGCGCCGTCGCCGGAAGCGTGGAAGGTGCCCTGCTCCTCCCACACCTTCTGCCAGCGCGCGTCGGCCTCGAGCGGGTTGAAACGCGCCGCCATGTCTATTCCTTAGCTTGCGATGGCGTTCCGGCGGAGGTCGCGGGCGCGGGTGAGGATGATCTCCTCGAGCTTCTGGACGGTCGCCGCCGCCACCGGCGCATCGACCCACTGGCCGCCTTGAAGCACCTGCCGCGAGGCGGCGATGCGCAGCGCGTCGGCCCTGAGGTCGCGGTCGAGGATGGTCGCGGTGACCTTGACCCGCTCATTGGGCGAGCCCGGGTTGCTGTACCAGTCGGTCACCATCACCCCGCCGTTGGAATCGACCTGGGCCATCGGCGCGAAGGAAAGCGTCTCGAGCGCCGCGCGCCAGAGGTAGGAATTGACTCCGATCGTCGTCACTTGCGACGCCGCAAGATCGGCCTCGCGCACCCGGTCGCCGCTGCTCCGCCCGAGCGACTTGTTGATGTCCTCCCGAACGAAGTCGCAGGCGGAAAGGCCGAGGGCGCCGACGATCGTCAGGGCCAGAATTGCAGCGCGTCGCATGAAGCTTGTGTCCTTGGAAACTACAGGGGTCGAGCGCCGTTATAGAACGCGCCACGCAGGCGGCAAGTCGTCTCTGGACCGGGACGGAGCCATTAGCGGGGCCGGAGGTTACGTGGCACGTTCACCTTGGGTTGTGGAAAAGATGCAACATGCCGGAACGATTCGTGTCGCCGGCCCGCGCTTTGCTGGTTTGACCGCCAAGGACGTACTACATCCGCTGCGATACGGGAGTCGCGTGACGTGATTGTGAAGCTCGGTGGCATCGGTGCAGTGGGAAGCGGAGCGCTCGTCGCGCTGTCGCTGGTGCTCACGCCTGCCCTCGCCGCGACCAGCCAGTCGACGGCCAAGCGCGCCCGCCCGGCCGCCTCGCTTCGCGCCGGCACCTTCACGCCCGCCGTCTCCGATCCACGCCTCGCCGCGGAGCTCGCCCGCCGCGGAGTCCAGGCCAACAGCTTCCGCTTCACGCCGGCACCGACCTCGGTCAACCGCAGCCAGTCGATCCGGGTCGCCATCCGCGCCCGCGCCGCGACCCCGGCCGGAGCGCTTCGCCAGGCCGCCGACGCTTCGGCGACCCCGGTCACCGCGATCACGCCCGCCGTTTACAATCTCGGCGCCTCGATCGGCTGGAAGCGCTTCGCCCTCTCCGGCGATGTCGACGCCGTCAAGGGCGGCGCCCTGCCGGGCGGCCGTAAGGCCGCCGAGGTCGGAGTCAGCTATTCGGGCAGCCGCTTCACCGCCCGCGCCGAGGCCGGCGCCGCCAAGGCCGATCCCGCGACTCCGCGGATCATCGCCGAGGACGAGAGCTACACGGTCGGCATCGGCGGTTCCTACCGGATCGCCCGCAATCTGGATGTGACCGGCGGAGTCCGCTACAAGATCCAGCGCGACCGTCTCGAGGCGCTGGCCGATCCGCGCCGCGACAGCCAGGCCGTCTACGTCGGGACGGCTTTCCGCTTCTAGCAGATCAGGTCGACCAGGCGTCGATCCCAGCCCAGCCATAGATATTCGGCAGCCGCCGCGCCTTGCGCGCGTCCATTCCACCGAGGGCGATGACCGGAACGCGCGCCTGGGCCGCGATCAGGCCGAATCGCACCGTTCCGAGCGTTCGGGCGCAGGGGTGAGATCGGGTCGCAAAGGCCGGGGAGAGGAAGACCAGGGCCGCGCCTGACCGCTCCGCCGTCTTCAGCTCGCGCAGATCATGGGCCGACGCGCTCCTGAAGCCGCGCCCGCGCCCGCCATGCTCCGCATCGCCGCGGAGGCCCGCGCCCGCCAGGACGAACAGCCGCCGCCGGCGCGCCACCCGCCGCACCCGCTCGAACAGCTTTCGCCGCTCCCCCCTCGCCAGGCCGTAATGGCGGAAGACCACGCCCGAGCCCTTCGGAAGCCGCTCCAGCGCCGCCCACAGGCCCTCGCCCTGGCGCTCGTCGGTCATCAGCCAGAGGCGCGGCAGAGGCTGGCGGCGGGACATGGCGCTTCCTATAGCAGCCGCCATGACCGGCGCATCACCCGCAGAGCGGCTCGAGGAGGTAAGCGGCGCCATCGCCCGCGCCGCCCGGCTCGCCGGCCGCCCGCCGGGGGCGGCGACCCTTATCGCGGTTTCGAAGACCCGCGATGCCGATTCGATCCGGTCCCTGATCGAGGCCGGACAGCGCGAGTTCGGCGAGAATCGCGTTCAGGAGGCGCAGGACAAGTGGCCGGAGCTCAAGGCGGAGCGGCCGGACCTGAGGCTCCACCTGATCGGCCGGCTTCAGTCCAACAAGGCGGGCGACGCGGTGGCCCTGTTCGACGCAATCCATTCGGTCGACCGGCCGTCGCTGGTCGAGGCGCTGGCCGCGGCGATGGCGAGGCAGGGCCGGCGGCCGGACTGCTTCCTCCAGGTCAATATCGGCGACGAGGCGCAGAAAGGGGGCAGCGCGATCGCCGACCTTCCCGCCTTGATCGAGGCAAGCCGCGAGGCCGGCCTGCCCGTCACGGGCCTGATGTGCATTCCCCCCGCGGACGTCGAGCCCGCGCCTTATTTCGCCCTCCTCGCCAAGCTGGCCCGCCGGCACGGGTTGGCCGGTCTCAGCATGGGGATGTCGGCCGATTTCGAGACGGCGGTAACGCTCGGCGCAAGCCATGTTCGAGTCGGCACGGCGCTGTTCGGAGACAGAGGCTGAGATTCGAGGCCATCATCTTCGATTTCGACGGGGTCATCGTCGACAGCGAAGTCGTCGCCAACGCCGCTTTGGCCGAGGTCCTGACCGGGCTGGGCCACGAGGTCACGGCGGACGAAGCGATCGAGCGCTATTGCGGGCTGCGCTGGAGCGACTGCCACCGGGCGATCAAGGCGGACAGCGGGCTCGAGATCGATCTTCCGGCGCTTCGGGAAAAGGTGGACCGCCTGGTCGAGTCGAGAGCGGCACAAATGCCGGCGATAGCGGGGATCGGCAGGTTCCTGGAGGAACAGTCGGACCGCCTCCTGGCCATCGCCTCGTCGAGCGACCGGGAATGGCTGGACGGATCGCTCGAGCGGCTCGGCCTCGCCCGTCATTTCGGCGGCCGGGTCTTCAGCGCCGCGGGCCTTCCCCGCGGCAAGCCGCATCCGGACGTCTATCTGGGGGTGGCGGAGGCGCTCGGCCTCGCCCCGTCGCAATGCCTGGTGATCGAGGATCATCCGGTCGGAGTGGCGGCCGGCGCCGCGGCCGGGATGACCGTCGTCGCTTTGCTCGCGGCGGCGCATATCCGTCCCGGCCACGACGACAGGGTCCGCGCCGCCGGCGCCCGTCACGTCGCTCGCGATTACCGGCAAGTCACCGAAATATTGAGAGAAATCGAGAGCGGCTGACGCCTTGGCGTCAGAGCTGGTGACCGCTTCGCGAGCGCTTGGTGTCGAGATAGGCGCGATTGTGGGGGCCGCTTCCGGCCTTCAGCGGCACGCGCTCGGCGACCCGGATCCCGGCCGACTCCAGCCCTTCGACCTTGCGGGGGTTGTTGGTGAGAAGCCGCACCTCCTCCTGGGCGAGCGCGGCCAGCATCCGGGCGGCGAGCGTATAATGGCGTTCGTCGTCGGCGAAGCCCAGGCGGAGGTTGGCGTCGACCGTGTCGAAGCCCTGATCCTGGAGCGCATAGGCGCGCAGCTTGTTGACGAGGCCGATGCCGCGGCCTTCCTGGCGAAGGTAGAGAAGGATTCCCCAGCCCGAGGCGGCGATCGCCGCGAGCGCGGAATCGAGCTGCGGCCCGCAGTCGCATTTGAGCGAGCCGAGCACGTCGCCGGTCAGGCATTCGCTGTGAAGACGGACGAGCGGAGGATTGCCGCCGGGCGAGCCGACGAGCAGGGCGACATGCTCGGCGCCGTCCTCGTCGGAGCGGAAGGCGACGATCTCCGCCTGCTCGGCGAAGCGGGTCGGAAGCTTGGCGCGCGAGGCGATCCTGAGCGACGCCGCCTGCTCGAATGCCTCGACGTCGTCGGGAGCGAGAGCGACCGCGTCCGCCCCCGCCTCGCCGTCGAGGAACAGGGCGGGAAGCAGGCCCGCCCGGCGCGACAGAGCGATGGCGGCGCCGGCGGCGCGGTCGCAGCCGACCTCGCGGGCGCGGAACGGCCCCTTCAACGGGTGCGACAGGTCGAGCGCCGGGTCGGCGACGGCGGTCGCCTCGGCGAGGCGCATCCCGCTCCGCTCGATCCTGACCGGGCCGCTCGGGACGGCGTCGCGCTGGTTGGCGAGCTTCAGGGTCACCGCGCGGTGGCCGGAGATCAGGAGGTCGGCGGGCCGGGGGGAGTCGAAGGCGGCGAGCGTCTCCTCGTCGGCCGTCTCGACGGCGAGGAAGCCGGTGCCGTCGATTCGGACCGGCCAGCCGCGGCGGAGCGCGTCGATCGCCCGGGCGACATCGCGCCCGCCGCTCAAACGCTGAATTCCGTGACCAGGGGGACGTGGTCCGACGGGCGGGTCCAGTTGCGGCAAGGCTCGTGGACGACGTGGCGCAGGGCCTGGCGGGCGACATCGGCGGTCGCCCACATATGGTCGAGGCGGCGGCCGCGGTCGTTCCTGGTCCAGTCGGGCGAGCGGTAGCTCCACCAGGTGTGGAGGCGCTTCGGCGCGGGGTGGAAATGGCGGCCGAGATCGACCCAGCCGTTGCTCTGCTGGAGCCTGGTCAGGGCCTCGACCTCGACCGGCGTGTGGCTGACCACGTTGAGCAATTGCTTGTGATTCCACACGTCGCATTCCAGCGGCGCGACGTTGAAGTCGCCGACGACGATGGTGGGGCAGGCGCAGGCCTCCGACCAGCGCGTCATCCGCTCGATGAAGTCGAGCTTCTGGCCGAATTTGGGATTGACCTCGCGATCGGGCGTGTCGCCGCCGGCCGGGATGTAGACATTTTCGAGCCGGATCCCGCATTCGAGCCGCACCCCGATATGGCGCGCCTCGCCATTGGCCTGCCAGTCGTGGCGTTCCTCCTCGCGCGCCGGCAGCCGGCTGAGGATCGCGACGCCATGATGCATGCGCTGGCCGCAGATGATCTGGTGGACGTAGCCGAGCCGGGCGAACATGGCGGCGGGGAAGTCGGCGTCGCAGACCTTGGTCTCCTGGAGGCACAATATGTCCGGCGCTTCCTCGCGCAGGAACTTCTCGACGATCTCGATGCGGGCGCGGACGGACTTGATGTTCCAGGAGGCGATCTTGAGGCTTTGGGACATGGCTGCGGCTCTAACCGGACCCGTGTTTCCTGTCGATGATGCGGCGGGGAGCGGCCCGACAAAGTAAAGGCCCCCGCTCCGGGGGCGTGGAGCGAGGGCCAACCAAGCGTGGTCTACGCGAGGCTCGACTGCGGCGGCACGCCGGGCAACAGGGGGAAAACCCGACAGCGACCACCCGCAATCGCACTTTATGTTTTAGGGTCCAATTCCTGTCGCGGCGATGAATGGACTCAGGCTTTGCCGCGCTTCGCCGGGCGCTGGAAGGTGAAGGCGCTGTCCGCGACGGGCACGTTGAAGCGCTGGCCCGACAGCTTGACGATGGTCCGGTTGTTCTGCGCGTCGATCACCGTCCAGCCCTGGAGCAAAAGCCCCGACGGGGCGCTCGACACCTTGGCGAAGCCGAGCGTGATCGTTCCGAACTCCGGCTTCTTCGGATCGCGCGCCTGGACGAGCAGGGTCTGCGAATCGTTGCGGACGACCTTGGCGATCCGGCTGAGGTCGGGATTCGGATTGAGGAGGACTCCGAGCGGAGAATTGCCGATCGGCCAGCCGTCGACTCGCCCGGTCTCATAATCGATCATGTTCAGCTTGCGGCCGTCGGCGACGATCAGCAGGGGCACGCCCTTCTGATACTGGAAGCGAAGCTTGCCCGGCCGCTTCAGGGTCATCGTTCCGGTGAGCGTCCGGCCCTTGCGGTCGGTCTGGCGAAAGCTCGCCACCATCGTGCTGACCGCCCTGAGGTGCGCCGTCACCTGGGTCAGCGGCGCGGCGGCCTGCGCGGCAACCGGCGCCTGCGGCGCCAGCATCACGGCCGCGGGGAGCGGCGCGGCGGCGAGGGCGAGCGTTCTCAAACGCATCATCATGTTGTCTCCATCGGATGGAAATTTCAGCGGGACCTGCCCTGTTGCGCTTGAATGTCCTCTGAACCGGTGGGTTCCGATCAGCCGAATTCCAGGGAGCAACGACCATCACGCGAGACCGTTAGGTCAGCTTGTGAAATCACATCCATACCAATGATGAGTTCGAAGCTGAAATTGGGGTGCAAGGAGTGAGCCATCGATTGCCGTTCTAGTACGAAGGGAAAGATGCCGGAGAGGTCGAAGGGGTGGTTTTCGAAGTGGCCCGGATAAAACCCGATCCGAATGAGATGTTCGTTGGCGATCACGTCCCCGTTTGCGGTAAAAATCCGCCGTCGGCCCCGCTTTCCAAGGTTCAGGCGATCAATAACGTCTTGTCGGATGCCCGTTCCCGTTGCGCCTGTGTCCAGGAGACCCGTCACAAGCGAGCTTTCGTTTGCATTGTCTGCGGTGACGGACGGAAACACGGACACTGGTAAAATCAGTCGGCTACCCTCGTGGAGCCACCTAATGCCCGGCATTGGAGTATAGGCCCAGGTTCACCGGTTCGTCAGTGACCTCCTGGATCGAGTACAGGCCGTCCGCAAATTTGGCGTGACCTTCCTCGTCAGCTGCGCCGGGGTCCGAGTAAAAGCCGACTACGGTACTGTGGCGAAGCAGGGCAAACTTACCTGCTTGGTCCTCCAGAAATTCGCTGAGCCGCCGCTGAAAGAAATCGAAGTTAGCGTCGACTTCCTGAGACAAAATTTGTGCGTCCATCACCGATCCTCTTCCCCGCCTGCGTACCACAAGACAAGGCGGTCGGCACGATGAGGCGTTGTGTTCGAGCGATGAAAAGACTCAAAAACGAGTCGAGTCGAGTCAGAGCGGCCGCCCCTCCGAATCGACCAGCACCTCGCGGCGGCCGACATGGTCGGGGGCGCTGACGAAGCCGTCTTTCTCCATCCGCTCGATCAGGCGGGCCGCATTGTTGTAGCCGACGCGCAGTTGCCTCTGCAGATAGGAGGTGGACGCCTTCTG
>JBEVDE010000435.1:0-2725 GCA_040514175.1 Allosphingosinicella sp.
TCGACCGCGCGCGACGCCACCAGCTTCATGGCCTCGGTCCTGAGCGAGCACGTGCCGCTCGGCGGCGAGCTCGTCACCGACCTCATCCTCAAGCCTCATTTCGTCGAGGCCGACCTCGAGCGCGAGAAGGACGTCGTCCTGCAGGAGCTGGGCGAGGCGCGCGACACGCCGTCCGACATCATCTTCGACGATCTGGGGGCCGCCGCCTATGACGACCAGCCGCTCGGCCGCTCCGTCCTCGGCCACGAGGCAAGCATCGACGCCGTCACCGTCGCGGACCTGCACGACTGGCGGCGCGACCGCTACCGCGCCGGAAGCATGGCCCTGGTCGCCGCCGGCAAGGTCGAGCATGAGCGGCTGGTGGAGATGGCCGAGGCGCGGCTGGGCGGGCTCTCCGCCGGGACCCTCGAGGAGTCCGAGCCGGCGCGCTTCACCGGCGGCACGAAGGTCGGCCGATCGGCGCCGGACCAGGCGCATCTCGCTTTGGGCTTCCCGGCCCCGGCCCAGCTCGATCCCGATTATTTCGCCGCCCGGATGTTCGCCGACATCGTCGGCGGCGGCATGTCCTCGCGGCTGTTCCAGAAGGTGCGCGAGGAGCGCGGCCTCGCTTATTCGGTCTACGCCCAGCTCCACCCGCATGCCGACACCGGCCTGTTCTACGTCTACGCCGCGACCGCCCGGCGCGAATCCGCGGCCGCCGCCCAGCTGATCGAGGAGATCGTCGCCGAGACGGTGGAGAGCCTCACCCAGCGCGAGGTCGACCGGGTCCGGACCCAGTCCCGAGCCGGCCTTCTGATGTCGATGGAGAGCCCCTGGGGTCAGGCCCATTATGTCGCCCGGCAGCTTTCCGTCTACGGCCGCCTGGTCGAGCCGGCCGAAGTGATCGCCGAGCTCGAGGCGGTGACCCTCGACCAGGTGCGCGAGGCCGGCGCCAAGATGCTCGCCGGCCCGCGCGCGCGGGCGACGATCGGCTTCCCGGCCGTCCGCGCGGCGTGAGGCTCGACACCCTCGTCGGCGAGCCCTGGGCCGATTACGGGCTGGTCGACAGCGGCCACGGCCGAAAGCTCGAACGCTACGGCCGCTACCGTTTCATCCGGCCCGAGCCGCAGGCGATGTGGGCTCCGGCGGCCGCGGCCTGGGAGGCCGACGGCGAGTTCGTCCCCGGCTCCGACGAGGAGGGCGGCGGCCGCTGGACCTTCGCCCGGCCGGTGCCTCGCGAAGGCTGGGAGCTGGGCTGGGAGGAGGTGCGCTTCCGCGCCCAGTGCACGCCCTTCCGCCACCTCGCCTTCTTCCCCGACATGGCGCCGCAATGGACCTGGATGCGCGAGCGGCTCGGCGACGGCGGCGAGGCGCTCAACCTGTTCGGCTATACCGGGGTCGGCACCCTGGCGATGGCGGCGGCCGGGGCGCGCCTGACCCATGTCGACGCCTCGAAGAAATCGGTCGAGGCCGGCAAGGAGAATGCGAGGCTTTCCGGCCTGGCCGATCGCCCGGTCCGCTGGCTGGTCGACGACGCCGCCAAATTCACCGCGCGCGAGGTCCGGCGCGGGCGGCGCTACGACGGGATCATCCTCGATCCGCCCAAATTCGGCCGCGGCCCCGACGGCGAGGTGTGGAGGCTCGAGGAGGGCCTGCCGGGCCTGATCGCCGACTGCCGGCGGCTGCTCGACGAGGAGAGCCGGTTCCTGGTGCTGACCGTCTATGCGGTGCGGATGTCGGCGCTGGCGATCGGCGAGCTCGTGCGCCAGGCGCTCGGCGATCTCGGCGGCCGGGTCGAATGCGGCGACATGGCCGTGCGCGAGGAAGCGCGGGGCCTGCTCCTGCCCACGGCGATCTTCGCGAGATGGTCCCGCCAATAAAACGGGGACAGCATACATTTTTCGAGGGATCGCACGGCGCCCGGGCCGGCCGGAAAAATGTAAGCTGTCCCCGTTTTTCCGGATTCAGTCCCGGGCCGCGCGGATCGCGGCGCCGGCGGCGAAGGGGGCGGCGGCAACCAGCAGGAGCGAGGCGGCGGCGAGGAGCTTGAGCGCGCCGGGGCCGCCGTCCGGTGCGGTCAGCCCCGCCCCGAAGATCAGGATCGGCACCGCCAGCGGCAGCATGAGCAGGCCGGCGAGAGCGCCGGTGGCGCGCAGGCCCGAGGTCAGGGCGGCGACGATCAGGGTCAGCGCGGCGAGGCCCGGCGTTCCGGCGAGCAGGCCGAGCTCGACGCGGGCGAGCATCGGCCCCGGCAGCTTGATCAGCGCCGCCGCGGGCAAGGCCGCGAGCATCAGCGGCGGGCCGAAGCTGAGCCAGTGGCCGGCGAGCTTGGCCAAAGCGACGCTCTCCTCGCTGAGGCCGCGCAGGGCGAGCTGGTCGAGCACGCCCGAAGCCCGGTCCGGCTCGACCAGGCGGTCAACCGGCAGCAGGGCGGCGAGCAGGGCCGCCACCCACAGGGCGCCGCCGCCGGTCCGGGCGAGCAGCGCCGGATCGGGGCCGATCGCGAAGGGGAAGAGGGCGGCGACGAGGAGGAAGAAGAGGATCGGCAGAAAGGCGCCGGCCCCGGTCGCGGCGAGGCGAAGCTCGCGCAGGACGAGGGCGCCGGTCAAAGCGCCACCCGCTCCGCGCCGGGCAGGTCGAGCGGCTGGTGGGAGGCGGCGAGGATGGCGCCGCCGCCGGCGCGGTGGGCCGCCATCGCCGCAGCGAGACGCGCCTCGCCGTCGCCGTCGAGGCCGTTGGCGGGCTC
>JBEVDE010000147.1:0-3402 GCA_040514175.1 Allosphingosinicella sp.
CTGTTGCCGGTGATCGTGTCGTTGCCGCTGGGGCCGCCGATATTCTCGATGCTGCGCAGCGTGGCGGTCTCGCCGTCGTGGTTCACGACGACGTCCGTATTCGTGTCGTTCAGGGTGACGTTCACGCCCGTGACGCTGGTGAAGATCACGGTGTCGCTGCCCGCGCCGCCGTCGAGGACGTTGTTGGCGGTGTTGCCAACGAAGATGTCGTTGCCGATGCCGCCCTTGGCGTTCTCGATCAGGGAACGGGAATCGTTATTGTAGAGCAGCGCCATGGCGAAGTTGCCGGGCGCCAGCGAAACCAGGTTCTGGAGGGTGAGGCTGTTGACGAGCTGCGCCTGATCGACGGTCGAGAACTCGCCCGGACGCAGGTCGATGGTGACGCCGTTGGCGTAATTGCTGGCATCGATCGTGTCGTTGCCGCCGCCGTCCCAGATAGTGAGGAAGATGTTGTTACCCGCCGGCGCTCCCTGGCCGACGCCGTTGATGAACATCTCACCGGTCGTCTGGCTGAAGGTGTAGACGCTGTCGCCGGAATTGGTGTTGAAGTTGGCGCCGTACATATATTGCAGCGCTGCTATGTCGTACTGCATGTAGGTCTGCGGCTGGCTGATCTTGTCGCCGGCGAAGTTGCTGTTGGTGAACGGGGCGGGCGTATAGGTCATCAGCGACCAAGCCTGCCCGTCGCGATCCGCGGTCAGGGACTGGCTGCCGAAACGCGGGGAAGTGCCGAAGAAGGCGGACAGGTCGAGGTTGGTATAGTCCTGGTGCCCGTGCTTCAGACCCATGGTGTGGCCGATCTCGTGCATCATGGTGGAGAAGCCCCATGTGCCCTTGAACGCGAGATCGTAATAAGGCTGGTTGGTGCGGCCGAACCAGATATCGCCCGCGACGCCACGGAAGTCGGACGGGAAGCCGCCATAAGCGGAAGGGGCGTCCTGGTCGGCGGTCTGCGAGATTCGGATGTTGGCGTGAACGCTATCCGTCTCGGTGATTTCGGTGAACGTCAGCCCGGTCACCGACGAGATGAAAGCGAAGGCGGCGCGCGCCGCCGTCTGCTGCTGCGGGCCGAGGTCGATATGGTAGACGTTGACCCCATTGCTGTCCAAGCCGGTGCCGTTGTAATTCGAGCCCGACGTCGGGAAGCTGAAGGTGAGGTTCAGGGTGTCCCACTTGGCGCCGATCAGGGTGGCGTCGACGTTGCGGTTGCCCGTGAAAAAGTGGCTTCCGTCGGGATTGGTACCGAGCGGCAGAACCGTCCCGACGTTTCCGCCTGCGAAGTTGGCCGCTGTCGGGTCGACCCCCGCGCCGCCGCCCTTCTGGCTGGTGGGCTCGTCATTGTCGTCCGCGATCGTCAATTCCGGGACCGATTCCCAGGTGCCGAGACTCGACAGGTCCACCTCTTCGGGAGGCGTGTCGTGACCCGCCGGCGCGCCGATGCCGATCTCGGGCCCGGGCTCGCCCAGGACTTCCGGGGGCGCGCCGATGCCGATCTCGATGCCGGGCTCGCCCACGCCGTCCGCGGGCGCGCCGATGCCGATCTCGGGTGCGGGGCCGACCATGCCTTCGGCGGGGGCGCCGATGCCGGCCTCGAACCGGTTGAACAGGTCGCCGACCGATGCGAGGGGGGCGTCGTCGCCGACGGGCGTGGTGCTGCCGCGCTTGGAAATGCTCATTGATACCCCCACTGAAATTTCACAAAATGAGATCGAGGCGTGCCGGCGGTGAGCCGGAGACCGGAAAGGATTCCGGCGAAAGCCCTGGTTGCGGCTTCGGCATCCGCCCGGTCACGGCCGGTGCAGACGCCCCGCGCCCGGTGACTCGGGGGCGCCGTTCGTGTAGCAAAAGCCGTGTTCAAGCTCGCCAAGGGCGTGATGCCCCGCCTCCTGCTGCCGTGCAGCGCAGCGATCGTCGCCTGCAATCCTCCGCCCAAGGAAGCCGCCATGCGCAACTCCAGCCTGGTTCCGGAAACCGCCGCGGCTGAACCGCGCGAGACGAAAGCGGAAGGCCCGGCTCCGGCGCCGCGGGCGGACTCGCCCGCCGAGGCCCAGGGGCGCCGGACCTTGTCCACGGCCTTCGTCAGGGTAGGCCCCGACGGACATCTGACGGTGGAGCTGCGCAACGGCGACGCGATCGTCCTTCGCGACATAGTCATGCGCCCCAGGGACTTTTGCGGAGTGCGGGCGCTCGGCGCCTCGGCGGGCAAGCGATATTGCGGCGGATATGGCGACGTCGCCGCGGCCCGGGCCGGCGGCGCGCCGGCTCCCGGCGCTCCCGATCCCGCGATCCTCCCCGCCAAGAGCGAATAGCCGCCACGCATCGACGGGCGGCAGGCGGCGCGCGCGGGGGCTCCGCCCCTCGATGCGTCGTGCGCCTTCGCTATCGGCTGAATAGCGGAGGAGCCGCAGCTAGCGCCGGCCCTTGGTATCGCCAAATCTGCCCCCTCCTGGGCGACGCGGCGATATATCCGAATCGGGTATTGCCGCGCGCTCCGAAACGAAAGCTTAGGCGCTGCGGCTCACGAGTCAAACATTGTTAAGAAAGACTTAACCCTTCCATGAACCAGATTTCGGCGGGGAGGACAATCGGATAAGGGTCCGGATCGGAACAAAGCGTGGCAGCCTTGCCACGCCGATCCAAAAAAATCGCGTTTGCGGCCATTACGGTCTTGACCTGGAGCCCGGAAGCGCGGGTCGAAATCCGCCTTTGATCCGCTTACGTTTCCCTTTTCCGAGGGGCTTGCGGGGCTGATTGGAAGCGGCCGGAATCGCCCGGAGAAGGGCGCCGGCAGGGAGGCGGTCGCGAAGCGGCGGAGCGCGGCCGCTATCGAGGGATCTCTAGAGCAGGAAGTCCCCCGCCCCGAGCGGAGCCGGCTCCTGCAGGGTGAGCGCGATGACGAAGTCGGCGACGCTGTCGCCGTTGACGTCGCCCTCGACGAACCAGGTCCCGCCCTGCTCGAAGCCGCGAAGCTCGCCGGCCGAGCCGCTGAACGCGCTCGACCCGATCCAGGCGAACGCCTGGTCGCCCGCGGCGAGGCCGTTCGCGTCGATGCGGCTGAGGTCGGCCTTGTCGGTCCCCGCTGCGAAGTCGGTGATCTGGTCCATCGCGCCCGAATTGGATTCCGCCGTCGAATCGTAGCGGAACACGTCCGCCCCGCCGTTGCCGGTCAGGATGTCCGCGCCGAGATTGCCGTGGAGGAGGTCCGACTGGCTGCCGCCCTTGAGCGTGTCGTTGGCCCGCCCGCCGAACAGGCGGAGCAGGCCGTCGGCCTCCTGGCTGGCGTCGAGGATCATCGTCTCGGTGGTCATCAGCAGGGCGCCCGAGACGGTCAGCGTCTCGCCGGGCTTCACGATCGCATTCGACAGGACGAGATTATAGTCGAACTCGCTCCCCCCTCCCCTC
>JBEVDE010000215.1:0-2715 GCA_040514175.1 Allosphingosinicella sp.
GAAGTCCCACGCTCGACGAGCCCGTGAGGCGTAGCAATTGCCACCGGGTCCGTCCCGCGTCGGAACGCAAGATGGTTAATGCCGTTTTCCGATTTCGAGACCCTTCCCAAGCGGTCGGCAAACACGCATAAACTGAGTTTCAACCACGCCTCTAAACCAGCCGGAGCCCCGTTGAGCGCACCCTTCCGCTTTCCCCGCTTCTTCGTCACCAGTCCGGCGCCCTGCCCGTATCTGGCGGGGAAGACCGAGCGCAAGGTGTTCACGGAGCTTGCCGGGCAGCATGCGGCGGACCTCAACGACGCGCTCGGCCGCATCGGCTTCCGCCGAAGCCAGGCGGTCGCCTACCGTCCCTCCTGCCTCGATTGCTCGGCCTGCGTCTCGGTCCGGGTCGTCGCCGCCGAGTTCCAGCCGAGCGCAAGCCAGAGGCGGATGCTGAAGCGCCACGGCGAGCTCGAGGTCACCGCCTGCAAGCCCTGGGCGACCGAGGAGCAATATGCCCTGCTCCGCCGCTATCTGAAGCGCCGCCATCCGGACGGCGGCATGGTCGGCATGGACGAGAGCGACTTTTCGGACATGATCGAGCAGAGCCCGGTCAAGACCTACGTCATCGAATATCGCGAGCCGTCGAGCGGCGGCCGGCCCGGCAAGCTGGTCGGCGCCTGCCTCACCGACCAGCAGGCCGACGGCCTGTCGATGATCTACAGCTTCTTCGAGCCCGACGATCCGGCGCGGCCCGGGCTCGGCACCTACATCATCCTCGACCATATCGTCCGGGCCGGCAAGGCGGGGCTTCCCTACGTCTACCTCGGCTATTGGGTCGAGAGCTCGCCGCGAATGGCCTACAAGGCCCGCTTCCGCCCGCTCGAGCGGCTCGGCCCCGGCGGCTGGCACCGCTTCGACCCCGACCAGCGCGAGCTGCCGCTTCGGTAAAAATCCTCCCCCGGATTTCCGGGGGAGGGGGACCATGCGAAGCATGGTGGAGGGGTCTTGCCGAGCCCGAAGAACCCCTCCACCCCGCTTCGCGCGGTCCCCCTCCCCGCGAAATCGCGGGGAGGATTTTCAAGCCCCCCTCCCAGGGTCAAAACCACCTGTTAATCGTTTCCGCTTAATTCCGAATCTCATGGGGCGGGGCATGAGACGAGTGATCCGGCTGATCGATGCCGGAGAAGTGGGAACGGTCGGGGGACGCATCCTCCTCGAGGAGCGCTTCCGGGCGCTCCAGCGCCAGGTCCCGCTCCTCTACATCGTCATCTTCTCCAACATGGTCGGCCTCTATCTGGCGGCGGGCGGGCGGTTCGATTCGCTGCTCGATTTCCCGCTTCTGGTCGGCGCACTGATCGTCATCCGGGTCGCCCACTGGCTCAAGGTCCGCAACCGCATCCTGTCGCCCGAGCGCATCCTCAACGAGCTGCGCAAGATGCTGGCCTTTTCGGTCGTGTTCAGCGCCGCCTTCTGCACCTGGTCGTTCAGCCTGATGGCGACCCGCCCGTCCACCGACCACGATTTCATCATCCTCTTCGCCAGCCTCGCCGCGATCGGCTGCGCCTATGGCGTCAGCCGCTATCCGGCGGCGGCGCGAACGCCTTTGCTGATGCTCGGTCTGCCGCTTTCCGGGCGGCTGATCCTCACCTCCGACGCCGCCCATGTCGCCATGGGCGTGGGCCTGTTCTCGATCATCCTCGTCCTGCTGCGCCAGCTCGGCCTTCACGACCAGGGCTTCATCGAGCTGGTCGAATCGCGCACCGCGATCACCCTCGAGCGAGAGCGGGCGCAGCGCGCCGAGCGGCTCGCCAAGGCCGAGAAGGCCAAGGCCAGGCTGATCGCGGACACCGACCCCCTGACCGGCCTCGCCAACCGCCGCGCCTTCCTCAGGGCGCTCGGCCGCCGCGCCGCCGCGCTCACCCGCTCGCGCAAGGGCTTTACCCTGGCGATGGTCGATCTCGACGGCTTCAAGCCGATCAACGACACGTTCGGCCACGCCGCCGGCGACCGCGAGCTCGAGGGGATCGGAAGCCGGCTCGCCCGCGCCGCCGGCGAAGGCGCCCTGATCGCCCGCACCGGCGGCGACGAATTCGCTCTGCTTCTGCCCCGCATCCGCTCGATGACCGGCGCGGACAGCGCCGGAGCGGCCATCTGCGCGGCGCTTCAGGAGCCCTTCATCGTCGACGGCCGCGAATTCCGGGTGTCCGGCTGCTGCGGGCTCACTTTACTCCTGCCCGGCGATTGCGACGTCGAGGAAGCGCTGATCCGGGCCGACACCGCGCTCTACCGGGCCAAGGAAGGCGGCCGCTCCGGAGTCGCCGTCTTCACCCCCGAGATGCACGAGATCCACCGCCGCCGGATCCTCGTCGAGCAGGCCCTCCGGTCGCCCGACACGCTGGAGCGGATCGGCCTCGTCTTCCAGCCGATCACCGACCTCGCGACCGGCGAGCTGAAGGCGCTCGAGGCCCTCGCCCGCTGGCACGACGACACGCTCGGCCGGATCCCGCCCGACCAGTTCATCCCGATCGCCGAGCAGATCAACGTCATCGAGCAGATCAGCGACAAATTGCTCGGCCAGGCCGCCGCCGAGGCGGCCCGCTGGGCGACTTCGGTCCGGCTGTCGTTCAACGTCAGCGCGGTCCAGCTCTGTACGGCCGGCTCCGCCCAGCGCCTGCTCGCTTTGCTCGACCGCGGCCGGCTCGACCCCGCCCGGCTCCAGGTCGAGGTGACCGA
>JBEVDE010000456.1:0-2698 GCA_040514175.1 Allosphingosinicella sp.
GGTGGAGGGGTTCTTTCAGACTCGGTAGAACCCCTCCACCACGCTTCGCGCGGTCCCCCTCCCCGAGAAATCTCGGGGAGGATTTTGGCAATCGCCGTGCTGGAATGACGGGCGCGGACGCGCTAGTTCGCACCCACCGTTCCAGGAGACCGCCCTTGCATCGCTTCCTGCTTCCCGCCGCGTCCCTGCTCTTCCTCGCCGCCGCCGCGCCCGCGGGCGACGATCCCTATCTCTGGCTCGAGGAGGTCGAGGGCAAAAGGGCGCTGGCCCAGGTCAAGGAATGGAATGCCGCCACCGAGGCGCAACTGACCCGCGACCCGGAGTTCGAAAGCTACCGGCAGCGCGCGCTCGCCATTCTCGACGACAAGGAGCAGATCGCCACCCCGGACCAGATATTGGGCGACAAGGTCGCCAACCTCTGGCGCGACGCGGCCAATCCGCGCGGCCTGTGGCGGGTGTCGCCGCTCGCCGCCTACAGGGCGGGCCGGCCGCAATGGCGGACGGTGATCGACGTCGACGCGCTCGGCCGGCAGGAGGGCAAGTCCTGGGTCTGGCACGGCGCCGACTGCCTCGCGCCCGACTATCGCCGCTGCCTCGTCTCGCTGAGCCCCGGCGGCACCGACGCCGATGTCGTCCGCGAGTTCGATCTCGGCGCCGGCCGCTTCGTGCCCGATGGCTTCACCCTTCCCGAAGCCAAGACCAGCGTCGCCTGGGTCGATAGCGACACGCTTCTGGTCGGCACCGATTACGGCAAGGGCTCGCTCACCACCTCCGGCTATGGCCGGATCCTGAAGCTTTGGAAGCGCGGCACTCCGCTCGCCTCGGCGCGGACCCTGTTCGAGGGCGAGACGGGCGACGTCGCCACCAACCCGCTGGCGATCCAGAGCGCGACCCGGCGCTGGGTGTTCGTCGACCGCGGCAAGACCTTCTGGACCAACGAGCGCCACCTGCTGACCCCGTCCGGGGGGCTGGTGCCGGTGCCCCTGCCCGCCGACGCCGAGCTTGAGGACGTGCTCGGCGACCAGCTCATCGCCAAGCTGCAAAGCCCGCTCGGGCGTTTCCGGGCGGGCACCCTGGTGTCCTATTCGCTCCGCGACATTCTCGCCCGCGGCCATGCCGAGCCCAGGCTGGTGATGGCGCCGACGGCGAAGCAGGCGATCGAGGAGGTTTCGGCCTCCGACAGGATATTGTGGGTCAAGGCGCTCGACGACGTGTCCGGCAAATTGTTCGCCTTGACGCCCCGCAGGAACGGCAGCTGGGCCTCGCGCCCGGTCGCGCTTCCGGCCAACAGCACCCTCCATCTGCTCGCCACCGGCGGCAAGCCCGATCTCGCTTTCGCCACGGTCGAGGGGATGCTGACCCCGCCCGCGCTCTACGCCGTGCCGCGCGGCGGCAGCCCGTCGCTGGTCCAGCGCCTGCCCGCCAAATTCGACGCCTCGACCCGGACCGTCGAGCAGCGCTTCGCGACCTCGAGGGACGGCACCAGGGTCCCCTATTTCCTGGTCCGCCGCAAAGGGAGGCCGGGCCCGGTGCCGGCCCTCATCCACGCTTATGGCGGCTTCCGCGCCGCCCAGACCCCGGGCTACCTCACCGGCCAGCCCTATCGCGCCGGGCCGCTCGGAATGTTCTGGACCGAGGAGGGCAATGCCTATGTCCTCGCCAACATCCGCGGCGGCGGCGAATATGGGCCCGACTGGCACAAGTCGGTGCTGCGCGAAAATCGCCAGAAAAGCTTCGACGACCTCCACGCCGTCGCCGAGGACCTGATCCGCACCGGGGTCACCGAGAAGGGCAAGATCGGCATTTCCGGCCGTTCGAACGGCGGCGTTCTGGTCGGCGCGGCGATGAACCAGCGGCCCGACCTCTATTCGGCGGTGATCAACGGCTCGCCCCTGCTCGACATGAAGCGCTATTCGCATCTCCTCGCCGGAGCATCCTGGATTGACGAATATGGCGATCCCGACAAGCCGGCGGACTGGGCCTTCCTGTCGCGCTATTCGCCCTATCAGAATGTGAAGAGAGGCGTCCGCTACCCGGCGGTCTTCTTCTACAGCTCGACCAAGGACGACCGGGTCCATCCCGGCCACGCCCGAAAGATGGCCGCCCGGCTCGAGGAATATGGCAACCGCTTCTACTTCCACGAATATCTGGAAGGCGGCCATTCGGTCGGCGCCGACAATGCCGAGGACGCCAAGCGCGCCGCCTTGCTGATGGCCTATCTCAAGCGGGAATTGGTCGGGGAAGGGCGGTAGCGGCGTCCCCTCAAATCCTCCCCTGCTTTTGCAGGGGAGGGGGACCGCCCGAAGGGTGGTGGAGGGGCCTTGCCGACTTTCGAAGACCCCTCCACCGCGCTTTGCGCGGTCCCCCTCCCCCGGAAATCCGGGGGAGGAATTAGGCTAAGGAAAGCGCATGACCTTCTCGCTCCCAGGCTTCGATCTCGACCGCTTCGTTCGCGAGACCCTCGCCGAGGATCTCGGTCCGGACGGCCGCGACGTGACGAGCGAGGCGGTGATCCCGGCGGAGGCCCGCTTCACCGGGGTGATGGACAGCCGCGAGGCGATCGTCGTCGCCGGGCTCGAGATCGCCGAGGCCTTTTTCCGCGCGCTCGATCCGGCGGTGGAGATCGAGCGGCTCGTCACGGACGGCGACCGGGTGGCGGCGGGGACCGAGCTGATGCGGCTGCGCGGAAAGGCGCGGG